>SLCQ01000254.1 GCA_007125745.1 Nitrincola sp. | reverse complement strand
TGAATTCTGACACCATTCCATAATGCCCTTAACTGTTCAAGACACTCACACTCTTCTAGTGATGCGGGAGACCAAGTGACAAAATCGTTGAGTAATCTCACCCGATAAGCATAAAGACCAATATGGCGTTGCCAGGCAAAATTATCGGGTAAGCTTGGCATCACACCCTGAAGAAAAGCATCTCTTGGCCAGGGCACTGTCGCCCGACTAAAATAAAGAGCCATCCCCATCCGATCACTAACTACTTTGACAACATTGGGATTGATTAAGGCTTCTATTGACTCAATCGGTTCTGAGAGCGTCGCTATCCCCGCTTCAGGCATCGCCATCAGGTTATGCGCAACCTGATTAATAATTCGCGAAGGGATTAAAGGTTCATCACCCTGTACATTGACGACAATATCATCCGCATAAAACCCTAAACTCTGCACCACTTCCTGTAAGCGGTCAGTACCCGATGGATGGTCTGTGCGTGTCATACACACTTCTGCACCAAAATCAGATGCAACCTTTGCTATACGAGAGTCATCAGTTGCGATCACGACCCGCAATGCCTCACTTTCACAAGCTCGCTCATATACATGCTGAAGCATCGGCTTGCCACACAGATCCGCTAAAGGCTTTCCTGGAAAGCGACTTGATGCGAAACGCGCAGGGATAACAACGGAAAAGCCCATAGTACTACTTCTCTTTCAATCGTTCTTCTGTGGTTAGCGTGCGTGCTTCCGATTCTAACAACACCGGTATTTCATCACGAACAGGATAAGCCAAGCCACTTGCTCGACAAACAAGCTCATGCGCATCCGCATTATATTCCAATGGCGCCTTAGATACGGGACATACCAAAATATCGAGTAGTTTTTTATCCATTTACGTTTCCTTTTGAATGGCAACAATACGTTGCCTTAATGCTTCTGTGAATAACGGAGGTAACTCAACATCAACCTGAAGTACCCACGCATTATTGAGTGAAAAACCCTGACATTTAACCGCGTCTTTTTCAGTCATAATGATAGGATAGTTTTCAAGACCCTTAAAATCAGTTTCTGTAAAGCAATAATGATCTTCGTATCGATGCGGAATAGGATCCAACCCTAGTGAGCTTAAGGTGTTATAAAATCGCTCTGGGTTTCCAATGCCGCACACTGCATGAACCTTTTTATCGGCTAGCCTTTTTACCCAATCTGTAGCAAGGATCTCTTGCCCACCTCCTAGCTGTATCATCTGAGTTGCTTCAAGGTGAAATAGATGAACAGCACTGTGCAGTTTTACATCACCGCCATTTTGCAAAACAAAGTCAACCTCTGAAAGTCTGGAGACAGGCTCGCGTAAAGGCCCCTCAGGTAAACAGCGTTGATTACCCAACCCACGAGTGCCATCAATAACAGCAATTTCTACATCTCGTGACAAAGCATAATGCTGTAGTCCGTCATCACTAATAACTAGGTCACACATGGAATTTTCAAGCAAATATTGAACCGCACGGGTTCTATTTGGATCTATCACGACGTCAACATGGCCTCGTAGGTGAATCAGCAATGGCTCGTCACCTGTATGCTCAGCAGGATGGTTTGAATGAATGATCCAAGGAAATTTTGGTGGTTTTGCACCATAACCGCGACTCACGACACCCGGATGAAAGCCTTGGGAGCGAAAAAAATTGATCAGTGCCAATACAATCGGTGTTTTGCCCGTTCCACCAACACTGATATTACCCACAACTACCACTGGAACCTGAGTTTGATAACGCCCTTCTTGTTGCAGATAACGGTCACGTCTCCGCTTGGCTAACCATGTGAAGAGTAATGAAAAAGGGCGTAAAACCTTGAGCCATTGTGCTTGCTGATACCAAGCACGCTCAATCTGATGAATCATCTAACTCTACGCCCTCTTGAGTCGTAATTCTCAACTGTGAAAAACCCAACTGCCCCGCCACATCCATTGCAAACACAACAGCTTGATGTGACGTTTGGGCATCGGCAGTAATCACATAAGGGATCTGTCGCTCTTCACCCACGAGTTCAATAACAGCCCTTCGTAACGTTTCTACTTGCGCATTTACCAAGGCTTGACCATTCACTCTGAACTGGCCATCTGCATTGATCACTATATCGATTCGATCTTGTTCTTGACTGGCTGTTTGTGCGGAACTGGCTTCAGGCAAACTCACTTCTAGTTGTGTTTCCCGTGTAAAGGTTGTCGTGACCATGAAGAAAATGAGCAATAAAAACACAACATCAATAAGAGGCGTCAGATTGATGCTCAGTGGTTCTTGCTGTTGATGTGAAAATTTCACGAATCACCTCGACACTTAAAGAGCATCATCTCGCTCATCATGAAGCACCTCGACCAGTTTTACCGCTTCCTGCTCCATCGTCAGCACAAGCGTTTGCACTCGCCTTTGCAGGTATCGATGCATCGCTAGAGCCGGAATTGCAATCGACAACCCCGCTGCAGTGGTGATCAGAGCTTCCGAAATCCCGCCAGCCAAGACATTAGCATTACCCGTCCCTTGAATCATAATTTCAGTAAAGACCTTAATCATGCCAATGACGGTCCCTAACAAACCCAATAAAGGCGTGATAGCGGCAATAGTACCCAGAGAATTTAAGTAGCGCTCCATTTCGTGAATCACCTGATGTGCTGATTCTTCAATACTGTCTTTCATCACTTCACGGCCATGACGAGCATTTCGAACACCTGCCACAATGATCGTACCTAAGGGACTTTCTTCAGCGATACTGCGTAGACGCTCAGCGGT
>SLCQ01000181.1 GCA_007125745.1 Nitrincola sp. | reverse complement strand
TGGCTCCATCGCTTCTTTGAAGCAAACCGCTTTAGCGGCGATCACATGCATCAATGGACCACCCTGAGACTCAGGGAAAACAGCGAAGTTGAGTTTTTTCTGTAACTCTTCATCGGCACGCGCAGACAGAATCAAACCACCACGAGGACCACCCAGCGTTTTATGGGTGGTCGTGGTGACCACATCAGCCAGTTGTACTGGAGATGGGTAAACACCCGCCGCAACTAAACCGGCGATGTGTGCCATATCAACAAACAGGTAAGCACCCACTTTATCCGCGATATCACGGAAACGCTGCCAATCCACAATACGTGAATACGCAGAGAAGCCCGCAATAATCATGCGCGGCTTGTGCTCAAGCGCCAGCGCTTCAACTTGGTCGTAATCGATTTCACCGGTTTGTTCGTTTAAACCGTATTGAACCGCATTGTAGATACGGCCAGAGAAAGATACCGCAGCGCCATGGGTTAAATGACCACCATGAGCCAAGCTCATCCCTAAAATTGTATCGCCGGGTTTACACAAGGCCATAAATACAGCGGCATTCGCTTGTGAACCAGAATGCGGTTGAACGTTTGCATAGGTCGCGCCGAACAACTGCTTAGCTCGGTCGATCGCCAAATCTTCGACAATATCGACATACTCGCAACCACCGTAATAACGCTTGCTTGGGTAGCCTTCAGCATACTTGTTGGTCAGTTCAGAACCCTGTGCTTCCATGACACGTGGACTGGTGTAGTTTTCAGATGCAATCAACTCAATATGCTCTTCTTGACGCGTCGCTTCGGACTGCATAGCAGACCAGAGTTCGGGATCGTAACCGGCGATAGTCATGGACTTGTTAAACATGGGCTTCCTCTGAATGATGACCAAGTTAGGCGAGGTTTATATAAGCTCAGTGCACAAACGGCACCCCACCCTGAAAAAAGAGGCACATTATAGTACAAAGTCTAGGCAGAAGGCACATGAAAGGCGATCATCTGTGCTTGAAAAGATTTGATTATGCGTGAGCTTGTGGTGGTTTAATCAGAGACTCAGCCGGTATACCTAAACCTTTATGCAGCCGCCAAATCATTTTTAAAGTCAAAGAGCGCTTATGATTAAGAACTTCATACACGCGATTACTTTTTCCTATCATCGGCTCAAGATCTTTAACCGTCAAACCTTTCCGCTCCATCTCGAATTTGATGGCTTCTACAGGGTCTGGCAAATCCATCGGAAAATGCTTGGCTTCATAGGCCTCAATTAACGTGACCATCACATCCAATCGCTCACCTTCGGGTGTATCGGATTCTGCCATCATCAGATTTTCTATTTCACTTAATGCCGCACGGTAGTCAGCATCCGTTTTAATAGGCTTGATGTCCATCGTACTTACCTTTTACCTAAAAACACTTAAATACTATTTGCGTCAATTTTGTCATATTGGGAATGACTCCCAATAAATCGTATATAAACAATTCGATAATGATAGTTGATCCATACCACCAATCGATACTTGTTTCCCGCAATATTAAAAACCACTCGCCCATCTTTAAGGATACTGGCGTTCCTGAAGTCCCGCTTAACGTCAGCAGGTGCACTCCAATCAGCCGATAACGCATGGCGATACCAAGCCAGCGTTGGTTCTTTCGCATCCATGCAATCTGGGCACTTTTCCCAGAAAGCTTTAAGAGTAGACAAAGCAATTATTCTCATAAAAAGCATAATAATCCCAAAATGGGACTTATGCAAATAAACCCAATAGCTTCAGAAAAGATAGCAATAGCAGATGAGTAGCAATACGCTCGTCCTTATGTGGCAAATAAGGTAACATTCGCAGATTAGAATTAATCACACGCTAACTTAAATACCTCAACAGAATACCTAACGGATAGTCTTATGGCTCAATATGTATACAGCATGAATCGCGTTGGCAAAATCGTGCCGCCAAAGCGTGAAATTTTGAAAGACATCTCCCTGTCTTTCTTCCCTGGCGCCAAGATTGGTGTACTGGGTTTGAATGGCTCGGGTAAATCTTCTTTGCTAAAAATTATGGCAGGGCTTGATCAAGAATATATTGGTGAAGCCCGTCCGATGCCAGGCATCAAAGTGGGATATCTGCCTCAAGAACCCGAACTAGACGACAGCAAAACCGTTCGTGAAATTATCGAAGAGGCCGTGGCTGATGTAAAAGGAGCCTTAGCTGAACTAGATGCAGTCTATGCGGCTTATGCCGACCCAGATGCCGACTTTGATGAATTAGCTAAAAAGCAGGCTGAGTTAGAGAACCTGATTCAAGCAAAAGATGGTCACAACCTCGACAACGCACTTGAGCGTGCCGCCGACGCCTTGCGCTTACCCCCTTGGGATGCTTCCGTAGCGGTATTATCGGGGGGTGAACGTCGCCGTGTTGCTCTGTGTCGCTTGCTACTGGACAACCCCGACATGCTACTTCTTGACGAGCCAACTAACCACTTGGATGCTGAGTCCATTGCCTGGATCGAGCGCTTCCTGCAAGAGTACCCGGGTACCGTGGTTGCGATTACCCACGACCGTTACTTCTTGGACAACGCCGCAGGGTGGATTTTGGAATTGGACCGTGGGCGCGGCATTCCGTATGAGGGCAACTACTCCTCTTGGCTAGAACAGAAAGAGCAACGTCTTGAGCAAGAAGCCAAACAAGAAGCTTCGCACCGCAAAGCGATCAAAGCGGAGCTGGAGTGGGTTCGTCAAGGTGCCAAAGGTCGTCAGGCTAAATCCAAGTCGCGCTTGAAGCAGT
>SLCQ01000188.1 GCA_007125745.1 Nitrincola sp. | reverse complement strand
TATAGCCAGCCTCTGCCAATAAAGAGGCACAGCGTAAGCCAGCCAAACCAGCACCTATCACTGCCACAGACTGCTCTGTTTGTAATCTATTCGACATGCACAACTCCGTTATAGGAAAACTTCTTCCATCAGACACAGGATATGTTACGTCAATATGAAGAAATCCGATGAAAACGGTTAGATAAATTGAAAAATCTGATCATAACCAAATGAATCTAACAAATATATAACCTAAGTTAGTTACATCAATAAGTTATATAAAATCCAAGTTTAAAATAATGCATACAGATGGATTATTTTTAGTCTTCTGAAGTTCCTCATGGTTGCAAGCAAGTGGATGGATAGTTAGCATGGTTGGCTAATTTTTACAGGAGAGTACTTATGCAGATCGATCAAAACACCGTTGTTTCCATCCACTACACCCTAACCAACATGGACGGAAACGTAATGGACAGCTCTGTTGGACAGCAACCGCTGGCCTATCTGCATGGTGCGAGCAACATCATTCCTGGATTAGAAAACGCTCTAATGGGTAAGTCTGCCGGTGAAACCTTAAAAGTAACGGTTGAACCGGATCAAGGATACGGCGAAGTTCGTGAAGAGATGATTCAGTCTGTCGATCGTGCAAACTTCAGTGGCGTTGACGAAATTGAAGTGGGTATGCAGTTCATGGCGCAAACACCTTGGGGTGAGCAACCTGTGATGGTTATTGGCATTGAAGGTGACAGCATCAAACTAGATGGCAATCATCCATTAGCAGGACAAACCCTGAACTTTGACGTAGAAGTTGTTGAAGTACGTGAAGCCACTGAAGCTGAAATTGAAGCGGGTTCACCACAGTAAGCACTGAGGCTTTATTCGAAGCACTCTGAAACCCAAGCCAGCGGTTAATTTTTAACCACTGGCTTGGGTTGCAATTAAGCGTTAATGGTAGGTTTGCTCATACTTTTTGCGTATCGCAATTAAAGCAGGCTGAATATCTAAAGGCGCATATTGCATCGCTTGTTCAAAGAGTTCCGCATTTTCTTCTGAAAGACGCTCTTCTTCACTCATCTGCTTTAATTTACGCATCGCTTCCATAAATTTTGGATGGGGTGATGACTGACTCATGGCGGACCTCCCTGGGTCTGAGTATTTAATCTAGCGCAGACCACTTTACACTTGCTTAAAAACGGCTAACGCTATAAATCTGCTAAGGGGTTTTGCGCCCAGGGCGACTGAAAGTATGATGCTACCACACTCATATCCACTTGATCGACCGTCGCAAAACGCCATTTAGGTGACTTATCTTTGTCCACTAATAGCGCTCGAACTCCTTCAGCAAACTCACCTAAGCGACAGCATTGAGCCGCCAACTGCATCTCCATCATGAAGACTTCTTTTAAATCAGCATGACAGCTTCGGCGTAACTGTTCAGCAATGACATAAAGCGACAGCGGACTACCCTGTTTGACATTGCTACGCGCCTTTTCTATCCAAGGATCAGCAACATTTAACTCAGTTAACCGTGTAACAAAGTTTGGAATACTGTCATCTATCAATAGCCCCTGCAAAAGCGCTTGATGGGTTTGTATGGGTGTCTCAATCTGATCAAAGACGTCTTCAACTTGCGATGATAAGCACTTTAACACCTTGGTGATCTCCGCATGATTATCACCTTGATTCCAGACCCCTTGCTGTAAGCCCGACAACATAGCGTCATGCTGATCAGTGGTTAATGCATAGTCAGCAAGCCCAAGCCAACAGGCATCTACAGCTCCGACCTGACTGCCCGTTAAGGCTAAAAATCGACCCACTTCACTGGGTAGTTGATTCAAAAAATAGCTTGCTCCTACATCCGGAAACAGACCTATGGCAATTTCGGGCATGGCTAAGCGTGATGTTTCAGTCACAACACGATGACTGCAACCGTTCATCAAGCCCAAACCACCTCCCATAACATAACCACTACCCCAACATACAATGGGTTTAGGGAAGGTCTGTAAGCGGTAGTCGAGACGATACTCATTAGCAAAGTATTCATCTATCTCATCAAACTTTTCAGCCTTAATCAGATGATAAGCTCCAACCACATCACCACCGGCACAAAAGGCTCTATCACCAACACTATCTAGCATTAATGCAACCACTCGAGGGTTTTCTAACCATTGATCCAACTGCGGATTGATCAACTGAATCATCTCTTGTGATAAGGCGTTTAAACTTCGCTCTGAATTAAGACAGATCTCACCGATAATATGTCCATCCAGTGTCGCGTGTTCACGAAAAATTACGGAAGCCATGTCAACATTCCTTAAATAGCATTAGCAATCTGTGCCCTGTAACTTGGCATAATGAAGCGTCTGCTCACCATCACGTTCGGGTGATATTAGCCAATTTTGCAAGTGGGGCTCTAGCAACTGGATCATCATATCAATATGAGTAGGATCAGCATTTAATGCGGGAATGTAATCATATGATTCCCCACCACTTTCCATAAAATACTCACGATTTTCCTGCCCTATCTCTTCAATGGTTTCTAAACAGTCCGAGGAAAAACCAGGACAAAAGACCTGAATCGACTTCACACCTTGAGAAGGAAGCGCTTTAAGCGTTTCATCTGTATAGGGCTTTAACCACTCTTCACGACCAAAACGAGACTGAAAGGTGGTCATGTATTGATCTGCAGTTAAGCCTAATTTTTCAGCCAGTAAGCGCGACGTTTTATGACACTCACAGTGGTAGGGATCACCTTCAGTCAAATAGCGCTTAGGCACTCCATGATAGGAGAAAATTAACTTATCAGGAGTCCCTGCAGTGGACTGAAACTCACGTACTTTATCAGCCAATGCGTCAATGTAGGGCTCAAAGTCATGATAGTGGCTGATAAAGTTTAAGTCCGGTAACCAACGACGCTGGGTAAAATCCGACGCTATCGCATCGAAAGTAGAAGCCGTTGTCGCTCCCGAATATTGTGGGTACAGAGGCAACACGACGAGCTTTCGCACGCCATCTTGTTGCATTTTTTGCAACACAGAAGTGATGGATGGGTTACCATAACGCATCGCAAACTCAACCTGCACACGTTCACCATAGCGTTGACCAAAATAGGACTTAAGCGCCTGGCATTGGTTAACTGTGTGCGTCATCAGAGGAGAGCCCTCTTCTGTCCATACCTCTCGGTAGGCTTCAGCCGACTTTGCTGGTCGCGTATTTAAAATGATCCCATTCAGAATCAACCACCACAGAGGGCGTGGCACCTCAACGACACGCGGGTCCCACAGAAACTCTTTGAGGTAGCGGCGTAACGCTGGTGTAGTCGGCTCATCGGGTGTTCCCAGATTGGTGATTAGCACCCCTATGCGATCACCCTGGGCATGGCTGAAATCTTTCATACCTTGAAAATGCATCTATTTGATTTCCTTATGAAAGCTCTACTACATCGAAGGCAACCATCGGATTAACGTCTTGTTCGTAATCAATACCCTCAATACCAAAACCAAAGAGTTTCAAAAATTCAGCTTTATAGGCCGCATAATCGGTCAACTCAAACAGGTTTTCTGTGGTCACTTGTGGCCATAAATCTCGACAAGCGGTCTGTACATCCTCTCGAAGTTCCCAGTCATCTAAACGATAGCGATTAGCATCATCGATTTGCGCACCGGATCCATACAAGCCAGTGCTGAATAAGCGCCAGACCTGATCCATGCACCCTTCATGCAATCCCTGTTCTTTCATAACCTTGAAGACCATAGACAAGTACAAAGGCATGACCGGAATGGCTGAACTGGCTTGTGTCACAACTGACTTAAGAACAGCAACATTTGCCTGACCTCCTATTGCAGTCAGCTTGCCATTCAACGCTTGCGCCGTATCATCCAAGTGCTGCTTTGCCTTTCCAAGTGCGCCGTGCCAATAGATCGGCCAGGTGATATCAGTTCCGATATAGCTATAGGCCACAGTTTTGCATCCCTCAGCCAAAACACCTGCATCGGACAGTGCGTCTATCCAAAGCTGCCAATCCTCACCACCCATGACTTTGACAGTGGCATCCACCTCTTCCTGAGTAGCAGGCTCAATTTCAGCTTCAGTAATAGAGTCCTTGTTAGTATCGATGGCGGTTGAACGATAGGGCTCACCTATAGGCTTCAATACCGAACGAATCACTTCCCCTGTGTCAGGCATTTTTCGAACAGGTGAAGCTAGGGAGTAGACTACCAGGTCGATCTGACCCAGGTCTGCTTGAATCAGCTCAATCACTTTTTGTTTGGCTTCATGCGAGAAAGCATCACCATTAATACTCTTGGCATAGAGACCCGCTTTATGTGCTAAACGATCAAAAGCTGCTGCATTGTACCAACCTGCAGTACCGGGCTTTTTTTCAGTACCCGGCTTTTCAAAAAACACGCCAATGGTGGCAGCTTCACTACCGAAGGCCGCTGCAATGCGGGATGACATACCGTAGCCACTCGAAGAGCCTATTACCAAAACACGTTTAGGGCCATCGACCTTAGGTTGCGAACGCGTAAAGTCGATCTGCTCTTGGATATTAGCTTCACAGCCTAGGGGATGCGTTGTCGTACAGATAAAACCACGAATTTTCGGCTTAATAATCATAGGAATCGAAATCTTTCAGCTTAGGTTGAAGAATGCAATTAGCTTATCACAGATTAGACAAAAGGTTCATTAGATGAATGGAAAGTCTATAGCACACGAGTTTCGTTAAACATGATATTTTTTTCAATTGACTTGAAGACTAGATGATACGTGGCCTCCAATATTTTTTATTTTGCTAAAATCATCATTTTCAAACAAAAAAACAAGCTTTGGTATTTTACATCTGGAAAAACTTCGGTTATATCTAAATTAACAAAAATAACGACAGGCCTAGCAGGGTGACACAAATTACCCGCAAAAGGTCACCTGCCCCGCCTGACAGACGGGAGGAATTAATCCGATGGAAAAGCCTAATGGCGATGATTCTATTAAGAAAAAATCGTTTGTAGTCTTTGACAGTGTTCAAAAAACTTACGATGGTGAAACCTTAGTTGTAAAGAACTTCAATCTTGATATGGATCAAGGTGAGTTCATCACTTTACTAGGGCCTTCAGGTTCTGGAAAAACTACCTGTTTGATGATGATGGCTGGTTTTGAGGTACCTACCCACGGCCAAATTCTGTTAGATGGCACCCCCATCACAAAACTTCCGCCCCACAAACGCGGCATCGGAATGGTATTTCAAAACTATGCCCTCTTCCCTCACATGACAGTCGCCGAGAATTTGGCTTTCCCGTTGCAAGTTCGCAATATTCCTAAAGCAGAGATTACGGCAAAAGTAAAACGTGCTTTATCCATGGTCAAACTGGAAAAGTTTGGTGACCGTCGTCCGGCACAGCTATCAGGTGGTCAGCAACAACGGGTTGCCGTAGCGCGCTCTTTAGTGTTTGAACCTCCACTGGTATTGATGGATGAACCTCTGGGTGCACTGGACAAAAACCTTCGTGAAGAGATGCAATTTGAGATTAAACACCTGCACGAAGATTTAGGCATCAGCATGATTTATGTGACGCATGATCAATCTGAGGCCTTAACCATGTCAGACCGTATTGCGGTGTTTGATGATGGTATCGTGCAACAGTTAGCGACACCGGAAGAGCTCTACGAGCGCCCTGAAAATGCATTTGTTGCGAGCTTTATCGGTGAAAATAACGCCTTCATTGGTGAGGTTGAAAGCCTAACGGATACCGATGCCCAAGTGCGTTTAGCAACAGGCGAATTAATCAGTGCATTACCCGTCAATGTTGCTGGGCAAGGTAAGAAAACCACACTCTCTTTACGCCCTGAACGCGTTTACATCAATCCTGAAACCGCAAGTCTTCCCAACATACTGCCCGCCAAAGTCAAAGAGGTTATCTACATGGGAGATCACCTCAGAACACGCTTTGAAGTGGCCGGCAATAATGAATTTATTGTTAAGACACCTAATTCATCTGCAGTCCATCGCTATATGGCTGGCGATACGATCACCGTAGGCTGGACTGTTAATGACTGTCGTGCACTGGATGCATAACTTGGTTCGATACTCAAATAACTGAATGCTGGAGTAACACATGACTAAAACCTTTCACAAATCGGCTTTATCGATTGCCGTGGCTTTTTCAGCAACCGCAATTTTTTCCTCTGCTCAGGCGATGGAACCGTTAAATGTGGTTTCCTGGGGTGGCGCTTACACCATGAGTCAAGAGGAAGCCTACTCAAAGCCCTGGACTGAAAAAACAGGACAACGAATTATCAACATTGACCGTTCAGCAACTGGCTTAGCTGGCTTACGTGCTCAGGTTGAAGCAGGCAATGTGACTTGGGATCTTGTAGATATGCTCCCAGCCGACGCCAAAATTGCCTGTGCTGAGGGCTTGATCGAAGTACTTAATCATGACGAACTTTTATCACCGGCGCCCGATGGCACACCCGCGAGTGAGGACTTTATTCCAGGCGCCTTAGATGAGTGTTTTGTTGCCACCATCGTTTATTCAAACATTGTGGGTTTCAACACGGAAATGTTCCCAGAAGACAACCAGCCTTCCACGATTGCTGATGTGTTTGATTTGGAAAACTTCCCAGGTATGCGCTCTTTGCAACGCCGCCCTATTAACAACTTGGAGTGGGCACTGATTGCCGATGGTGTAGCGCACGATGATGTCTATGACCTGCTGGCGACTGAAGAAGGTGTTGAGCGGGCTCTAGCTAAGCTGGATACCATCAAAGATCATGTAATCTGGTGGTCAGAAGGTGCTCAGCCTCCACAACTTTTAGCGGATAAAGAAGTCGCATTTGCCTCCGCTTATAACGGCCGTATTTTTGATGCTCAAGTCAATGAAAATCAGCCATTTGGTATCATTTGGGATGCTCAGGTGTTTGAGCTGGATGGCTGGGTTGTTCCTAAAGGAAAACTGGATGTCGCTAAAGACTTCCTGCGTTTCTCAACCGATACCGAACGCAATGCCGCACAAGCCAGCTATATCTCTTATGGTCCAGCTCGAATGAGTGCTGCTGAAATTGTCGGCAACCACATCCCTACTGGTATTGATATGACCCCGCATATGCCAACCTATGAGCCTAACTTTGCGACGGCTCTACCAAAAGATGATGACTTCTGGGCTGACTATCAGGATGAGTTGAATGAGCGATTCGATGCATGGCTCGCACGCTAATCCGTCGAATGCTGGCGATAACGGTGTGAAAGCACCGTTAGTCGCTGCTGACGGTCGCCCGCTTAAAGTGAGCCTCAGGCGGGCGCTTTTTAAGAATAAATTACGCGCAATCTTATTGGTTGCGCCTTTAATGCTGTTTCTACTGGTGGCGTTTATTCTGCCTATTTTCAGCATGCTAACACGCAGTGTGGAAAGTAATGAGGTCCGTACAATCCTCCCAACTACTGCACTGGCCATACAAGCATGGGAAGGCGATGGTCTACCCGATGAACAGGTTTTTGCCGCACTGGCTTACGATTTACAAGAAGGACAACGTAATCGCAACCTGGGTCGCGTCGCCAGTCGGTTAAATTATGAATTCTCAGGCATGCGCTCAACCATTACCGGTACCGCGAGACGCATTAGCAACATTGATTCACCTGACTCTTGGAAAGAGACTCTGATGGAGGCTCACCGCAATTGGGGCAACCCTGATGTCTGGACCGTGATTAAGCGAGAGTCTCGTGGTTACACCCTGAGTTATTACTTAGCGGCTCTGGATATGCGCTTCGATACCGATGGCTCGATTGTGCGCCAACCAGAATCACGCCGGGTGTATGTTGACCTAATGATCAAAACACTCTGGATGAGTATTCTGATCACTTTCTTATGTTTTTTACTGGGCTATCCCGTTGCGTTTCTGTTGGCCAGCTTACCTATGCGAACCTCCAGTTTGCTGATGATGTTAGTGCTGTTGCCCTTCTGGACCTCATTACTGGTTCGAACGACAACCTGGATCGCGATTTTACAAAGCCAAGGGATACTCAACAATATGTTGGTAGCTCTCGGCATTATTGATGATCAAGCTCGGCTGAGAATGATCTATAACGAGATAGGTACCATCGTCGCCATGACACATATTTTGTTGCCTTTCATGATTCTGCCGCTCTACTCTGTGATGAAAAGTATTTCACCATCCTATATGAGAGCGGCAAGATCCATGGGAGCGACCGGCTTCACTGCGTTCAGAAGAGTTTACTTTCCGCAGACTGTACCCGGAATCGGTGCGGGTGCAATCTTAGTGTTCATTTTGGCGATCGGTTATTACATAACACCCGCACTGGTGGGCGGTGAATCAGGTCGATTTATCACCAACTTTATTGCCTATCACATGCAAGTATCGCTGAACTGGGGATTAGCCGCAGCTATTGCGTCAATTCTGCTCGGATTAGTGATCACGCTCTATCTGATCTACAACAAGCTTGTTGGGTCAGATAGCTTGAAGCTGGGTTAAGGAGAATAGATTATGGCTGTACCTGCCTATGCTACGCCGTTTGAGCGCGCTTGGTACTATATTTTTAGAATCCTTTGTGGGCTGATCTTTTGCTTCTTGGTAGGCCCACTCTTTGTGATCATCCCGCTGAGTTTTAATGCTGAACCCTATTTCTCATTTACTCAGAAGATGCTCACACTGGATCCCGAAGGATTCTCGTTACGTTGGTATCAAGACTTTTTTACGTCGGAAGCCTGGCTTCACTCAATTAAAAACAGCATTATCATTGCCATTGCGTCGACAATTTTAGCGACGATTTTAGGGACGATTGCGGCACTGGGATTATCCAGTCGCTTTATGCCTTATCGCTCGGTGGTGATGGCCGTGTTGATTTCACCCATGATTGTGCCAGTGATCATCTCTGGTGCAGGCATGTTCTTTTTCTTCTCCGATATAGGATTGGCACAAACTTACTTAGGTGTAATCTTGGCGCATACAGCGCTCGGCATTCCCTTTGTCGTCATCACTGTGACAGCCACCCTAACCGGTTTTGATCAAAGCCTGATTAGGGCAGCTGCCTCCATGGGTGCTAACCCCACAACAACCTTCTTCAAGGTGATTCTGCCCTTAGTACTTCCGGGTGTTATCTCGGGAGCGCTGTTTGCGTTTGCAACCTCTTTTGACGAAGTGGTGGTGGTTCTGTTTATCTCGGGTCCAGCGCAATCAACGATGCCGATTCAAATGTGGTCCGGTATACGAGAATCCATCAGTCCAACCATTTTGGCAGTCGCTACGATCCTGGTCTTGTTATCAGTGGCTATGCTGATGACGGTTGAACTTCTGCGTCGACGTTCTGAACGTATACGGGGTATCTCTCCATCCTAACCCTAGTGAAGAGGCATTTAGCCATCCTTTATGCAAGAGAAGAGATTGGAGATTAAGGACAAACCAGCACTTGCCATTGTGGGTGCTGGTATTGTAGGGCTCTGCACTGCACTGGAAGCACAGCGTGAAGGGTTTACCGTTACGCTGATCGATCGAGATGCACCCGGACTGGGTGCATCTTTTGGTAATGCGGGTTACTTAGCGACCGAACTCATTGACCCGCTCGGCACACCGGAAACCCTTAAGCTGGTTCCTAAACTTTGGATGGACCCCAAAGGTCCATTATGTCTACCCCCTTCTTATCTACCTAAACTTACCCCCTGGTTACTCCGTTTTCTTCAGGCCAGTCGTGCATATCCTGCGCAACAGGGCCGCTCTGCACTGGCACAGCTCAATCAAGCCTCGGTTGGTGCATGGCAACGATGCCTAACAGCCTTGGGAGCCCAATCTCACTTAGTACAATGCGGGTACTTGTTAGTTTGGGAAACGGCCAATCAATCAGATGCACGCTCACATCAAGCATTTTTAAATGATTGGGAGATAGAATCGGAGCTGGTGACAGGTGACGATGTGATGGCCCTTGAACCGGAAATAAGTCAACGGGTTCACCACGCGTTACATTTTCCGGGTGCCTATCGCGTCAGTGACCCTTATCGTCTTTGTGAAACACTTTTCCACTCCTTTCTGAGTCAAGGTGGAATATTTACTCAGCAGTTGATTTCGCGCTTAGTTCCGCATACTGACAAGGTGCAATTGGTGACAGATACCCATCAGCCGTTGACGTTATTTGATCGTGTCATTCTGTGCACAGGTGCTTGGGGTAAGGAGATGATTGCCAAGCTGGGTTTACAGATACCTGTTGAAGCTGAACGTGGTTATCACCTGACCTATCCAAGCGAAACGGGCCTCCTTCGTCATCTAATTGGATCAGCAGACAGACGATGTGTGATTAGCCCTCTCGAGTCAGGTACCCGAGTGGTGGGTATGACAGAACTCGGCGGTTTAAGACTGGCACCTATCAAGAAACGTTACGGGGTATTACAACATCATGCTCAGTGTTTATTTCCAAAACTGGCAAAACAAACAGAGGTCGAAGAATGGATGGGACATAGACCGACACTTCCTGACTCATTACCCGTCATAGATCAACACCCACATTATCCAAACATACTGTTTGCTTTTGGTAATCAACACTTAGGGGTAACACAAGCCGCGGCAACTGCCGAATTAATTGTTGCGAAAGCCTTAAACAAGACCTGTTTTATGTCAACAGATCCCTTTTCGGCCAAGCGTTT
>SLCQ01000266.1 GCA_007125745.1 Nitrincola sp. | reverse complement strand
GCTATGCGTTACCCGGTACTGAGAAGGCGTTTTGGCTGAAGCATGCCATTGACCTGTTTACCCCTTTGGATCGCTATTTAGGCGTTCATTGGCAGTCCTTTGGCCAACCGATTTTGCCGCCATTGATTTCGCTTTCCCATCTTGTAGAGACTGAACAACAAGACTTTGTACTGGTTTATCTACCTTTCGAGGTTACTAAAAGTGTCGTGTCTTGGTTAGAGCGGTTTCCGTCCGTTACTTTTGTGGTCTATGCAGATGTGATGCAGACGCAACGGAGTGGAAATGTAGAATTACGCCCTTTTTGCCGTGAATCTTTCCCTAAGGCACTGCAAGGTTGTAAAGGGGTTATCTGCAATACGGGGTTTGGCCTGTGTAGCGAAGCACTGTTGCTGGGTAAAAAGATTCTCACCAAACCTCTCGCAGGGCAAATTGAGCAATACTCTAACGCATGTGTGTTGGAAAGGATGGAACGGGCACAGGTGATTACATCATTTGATGATGATGCATTGCTGAATTGGTTACATTTGGATGCCCAGGAGCGGATAGATTATCCCGATGTGGCTAAAGCTGTGGCTGAATGGCTTGTTTCTGGCAAAGATAGCGATGCGAAGTTGCTAACACAAGAACTGTGGTCGGAGTGAAGTTATTCAACAGATATGGTCGTACAAACGGGCCTGTGTTGCATCGATTCGTAGCAGGGGTGCTTGGAAGTTGTGTTGTTCTGTGAGAAAGTAAAAGGCAAAGAGGGCGCATGATCCGTCATACACCCTCTTTATTGGCTATCCTAATCCTTGCGAACCCAAAACATCATGTTTCTGCAATCTGCATCCGTGGTCGCTGTACTGGCCGTCCTTCAATTCGTTCCATGAACAGGAGATCCATGGGTGTTATTATGCCAATCTTAAAAAATCTTGATATAGGAGTTTTTCCTAAAAATCGGTTTTTTTCACTAGGATGACTTGTCCGCTTAAGCTTTTGTCATATTACTGTCATGATGCTCTTGTCTAATTGTAACCCTTAAGGAGTTGAACGTGTCATTTAATAATAGTCAGCGTTATTTTCCAGAAACACGTATGCGTAGAATGCGTGCTGATGATTTTTCAAGACGCTTGATGAGAGAAAATCGGCTAACTCCTGATGATTTGATCTATCCCGCGTTTGTCATTGAAGGTGAACAAGCACGTGAAGAGGTTAAGTCTATGCCCGGTGTTGAACGCTTGAGTATTGACTTAATGGTTAAGCAGGCAAAAGAGTTAGTGTCTCTAGGTATACCTGCCATTGCGCTTTTTCCTGTGACACCGCTTTCCGCCAAATCCGAGTTGGGTGAAGAGGCATTTAACCCTGATGGGCTTGCACAAAGAGCTGTTAGGGCGATAAAAGACGCTTGCCCCGACCTGGGGGTGATTACAGATGTGGCGCTTGACCCTTTCACAACTCATGGACAGGATGGCATTATTGATCAACAGGGATACGTATTAAATGATCGCACGGTAGAAACCTTAGTCGCGCAAGCGGTTTCTCATGCTGAGGCGGGAGCCGACATTGTTGCACCGAGTGACATGATGGATGGTCGCATTGGTTACATTCGTGCCATGCTTGAAGAGCAGGGCTATGTTAATACCAAAATCATGTCCTATGCGGCCAAGTATGCTAGTGCTTACTATGGCCCTTTCCGTGATGCTGTCGGATCTGCAGGAAATTTGGGGAAAGGTAATAAATTTAATTACCAAATGGACCCAGCGAACAGTGATGAAGCCTTGCATGAGGTTTCATTGGACTTGGCTGAGGGTGCTGATATGGTGATGGTGAAGCCCGGAATGCCCTATTTGGATATTGTGCGTCGTGTGAAGGATGAATTAAAAGTCCCGGTGTTTGCTTATCAAGTGAGTGGTGAGTATGCGATGCACATGGCGGCTTTCCAAAATGGATGGCTGGATGAGCAAAGTGTCATGTTGGAATCGTTATTAGCCTTTAAACGTGCTGGAGCAGATGGCATTTTGACCTACTTTGCGGTCAAAGCAGCTCAGGCAATGAACTGAGGAGTGTGCAATGAGTGATGTGATCATCGATCAGGTAGAAGCAGAATCCGCGGCCGCCGCCGCTCTGCTTGAAAGTCGTGAAATTTTACCGACCATCGAGCCGATCGAAGAGGTGCCGGTTGATCTGAAAGCCTCAGAGCTCTACATCAATCGTGAATTAAGTCACTTACAGTTTAATGTGCGTGTGCTTGAGCAAGCGCTGGACGAAAGTTATCCATTGCTGGAAAGATTGATGTTTTTATTGATCTTTTCCAGCAACCTCGACGAATTTTTTGAAATTCGTGTGGCTGAACAGTTGCGTCAATTAAAGTATGGCCGAGAGGATGTTGGCCCCGATGCGATGCATCCTAAAAAAGTGTTGGAAAAGATACGTGAAATTAGTGAAATAAACATCGATCGTCAGTACAAAATACTGAACGAGATCATGTTTCCTGCCCTAGAGTCGCAAGGTATCCGTTTTCTTCGTCGAGGGATTTGGACCACAGAGCAGCGTCGTTGGGTAAAAGAGTTTTTTGAAGAAAAGATTGTTCCGGTCATTAGCCCCATTGGTCTTGATCCATCTCACCCTTTTCCAAGACTGGTGAATAAGAGCCTTAATTTCATTGTACAGCTGGAAGGAAAGGATGCATTTGGGCGAGAAACGGGTCTTGCGATTATTCCGGCGCCCAGATCTTTACCAAGATTAATTAAGCTTCCTGATGAATTATGCGAAGAGGGCGATAATCTTATTTTCTTATCGTCCATCATACATGAATTTGCCGATGAACTGTTTCCGGGCATGAAGGTAAAAGGATGCTATCAATTCCGTATCACGCGAAACGCAGACTTAAGCTTTGATTTTGAAGAGATTGAGGACTTAGCAAGAACGCTGAGGGGGGAATTGCATTCTCGTAAATACGGCGATGCCGTGCGCCTTGAAGTTGATCAGCGCACACCTGAAGAGTTGATCAGTGTGTTGATGGATGAATTTAAGCTCAATGATAGCCAGGTCTATCGCGTTAATGGTCCGGTGAATCTCACTCGTTTAATGGCGGTTCGGGATCTGGTCGATCGTCCAAATTTGCTGTGGAAACCCTTTACACCCGGCATGCCAAACAAGCTGAAATCAGATACAGATATCTTCTCAATACTGCGTCGATCTGATCAGTTGTTAATGCACCCTTTTCAGTCATTTACGCCCGTCATAGATCTGTTGCGTCAAGCGGCTAAAGACCCTGATGTTATTGCTATTAAACAGACGCTTTATCGTACGGGTGTTAAATCGGATATCGTCAACTCATTGGTAGAGGCGGCCCGAAACGGCAAAGAGGTGACCGTAGTTATTGAGTTGCGGGCACGTTTTGATGAAGAAAGTAACTTGCAGTTAGCCAGTCGTCTGCAAGAAGCAGGCTGTCTCGTGGTCTATGGTGTGGTGGGGTACAAAACACATGCGAAAATGATCCTTATTATCCGCAGAGAGGGCAATCACCTTGTCCGCTATTCTCATCTGGGAACAGGGAATTATCACTCAGGCACGGCCCGTTTGTACACTGACTACAGCTACATTACGAGTGATAAAGATGTGGGCGAAGATGTTCACAAAGTGTTTCAGCAGTTGACCGGGATGGGCAAAATCCAAAAATTGAAGAAGCTCTTCAATGCGCCCTTTACCCTGCATGCGCGTATGTTGGAGCTGATGCAGAATGAAATTCGTCAAGTGCAAGCAGGAAAAGAGGGCCGCATTATTATCAAAGTGAATGGCTTAACTGAACCTAAGCTCATTCGTGGCTTGTATGAAGCCTCACAGGCAGGTGTAAAAATTGATTTAATTATTCGCGGTATGTGTCGTTTACGTCCCGGTTTGCCCGAGATATCGGAAAATATTCGCGTCAGATCGATCATAGGTCGTTTTCTTGAGCATACCCGCGTTTATTACTTCGGCAACGGTGGTGACCCGTTAGTTTATTGCAGTAGTGCAGACTGGATGGAGCGTAATATGCTCAATCGAGTGGAAACCGGCTTCCAGCTAACCGGGCGTAATGCGGAGAGGATTCTGCGTGAGCTGGAATATTACCTAAAGGATAACTGCCAAAGCTGGGAATTGCAGTCTGATGGTAGTTATAACCTATTGCAACCGGCAGAGGGTGAAGAAAGGTTCAGTGCTCAACAGGTTCTTCTAGAGGAGTTTGCAAAAGTCTGACCGCTTTTGCTGGATGGTAGCGAATAGCTGGTTTATATTAGGCTATTAGCTAAAATCTATAACAAAGGAACCGGCATGACGCTTACTGAGTTGCGTTACATCGTGACCCTGGCACAAGAACAACACTTCGGCCATGCGGCCGAGCGTTGTTTTGTGTCACAACCGACCTTATCTATTGCGGTCAAAAAACTTGAAGATGAGTTAGGCGTTGCGTTATTTGAACGCAGTAAAAGTGCGGTGCGTGTCACCCCCGTAGGTGAAAAAGTCGTTCGACAAGCGCAAACTGTACTAGAGCAAGCTGAGGCGATACGCGAGATGGCGCGTTCAGGCAAAGATCAGCTAGCAAGCCCACTCAGGGTTGGCGCTATTTTCACCATCGGCCCCTACCTATTCCCCTCTCTTATTCCACAGGTGCAGGCGCTTGCGCCACAAATGCCCCTGTATATTGAAGAAAATATGACTGAAACCCTGAGAGGGAAGATTCGTAATGGTGATCTGGATGCCATCATTATTGCGCTACCTTTCAATGAACCTGATGTACTCACTCGCCCCGTTTATGAAGAACCCTTTAAAATGGTATTACCTAAAGGTCACCCTTTGAGCAAGCAAAAAGAGGTTGATCCTCAAATGATCGGTGAATTACGGATGCTTTTGTTGGGGGAAGGTCACTGTTTCCGTGACCAAGTGCTTGAGGCCTGTCCAACCTTGAATCAATCATTCCACAATCAGCATACCGTGACAGAAGGAAGCTCCCTAGAAACGATTCGTATGATGGTTGCTTCTGGGCTAGGTTGCAGTGTTTTGCCAGAGTCAGCGATTGATGGGCATCCATCCAGTAAGCTGGTTGATATACGACCTTTCACAAAGCCTCAACCGATGCGGTCAGTGGCCATTGCGTGGCGAGCAAGCTTCCCTCGACCTCAAGCGATCGAAGTATTAGTGCAAGCAGTCCAGCGCTGTCAATTTCGAGCCCCGCACGTGGAGGTATAATGGTTGCTGTGCCGGTCACGGATCTTAAAGGTGTCGGCACGGCCTTGGCACTTAAGCTAGGTAAGCTGGGCATTCACAGTGTACAAGATCTACTTTTTCACCTTCCGACACGCTATCAAGATCGCACACGTATCAGACCATTAGGTTCAGTACAGTTGGGTGAAGAAATTCTTATCGAAGGAGAGGTTAAGTTAGCTGATATTGTGATGGGGCGCAGACGTAGTTTGCTCTGCCGAGTCCAAGATGGGACAGGGCAGATCACATTGCGATTTTTTCACTTCAATGCGGCACAAAAAAATGCCATGAGACCCGGCGTGCTGATTCGTGCATTTGGCGAAGTAAGACCCGGAGGTGCCGGTCTGGAAATGGTGCATCCTGAGTATCAGCTAGTGACAGGGAAATGGCTGGCGCCACCAGAGCAATCTCTCACCCCCGTATACCCCATGACTGAAGGGCTCACTCAAACGCGAATGAGAGGGTTGGTACGCCAAGCCTTTACACAGTTTGAACAGCATCCATTACCCGATCTTTTACCCGAAAACTTGCGTCAAGAGCGTGCATTACCGGAGCTTCACGCGGCGTTGCGTTATTTGCACCAACCGCCACCTAATGCTGATCAACAGGCTTTACTGATGGGTCGGCATCCAGCACAAAGGCGATTGGCTTTAGAGGAGTTATTAGCACATCATCTTTCGCTGACGCGGATCAGGCATAGCATTCAACAGCAAGGCAGTTGGCCGATGCCTGAAGCGTCAGACATGTCTCAAGCATTTTTGGATCAACTTCCTTTTTCACTGACAGCTGCTCAGCAACGGGTCATTGCTGAAATTCAACAGGACTTACAGCGTGCGCTTCCTATGCTACGTCTGGTACAGGGGGATGTGGGCTCAGGAAAAACCTTGGTGGCGGCATTGGCCGCAGTCCAGGTGATTGCGGCGGGCTATCAAGTCGCTGTGATGGCGCCCACAGAGATTCTTGCAGAACAGCATTATCAAAACTTTAGCCGATGGTTTTCAGCGCTTAATGTGGACGTGGCCTGGCTAGCGGGAAAAGTCAAAGGTAAACAACGTCAGCAACAGCTAGAACAGATAGCGACTGGAGGTGCCTCGGTCGTGGTGGGTACTCATGCCTTGTTTCAAGAAGAGGTAAAGTTTGCCCGCTTAGCTTTGGTCGTGATTGACGAACAGCACAGATTTGGGGTGCATCAACGTTTAAGCTTAAGAGAAAAAGGTGCTGATGGTATCAGATCACCGCATCAGCTGATCATGACGGCCACGCCGATTCCCAGAACTCTCACTATGAGTGCATACGCTGATTTAGACTGCTCGATCATTGACGAACTTCCTCCAGGAAGAACACCGGTTAATACACTCGTGATTGCGGATACGCGTCGAGAAGAGGTGATTGCCAGGGTGCAACAAGCCTGTGCTCAAGGCCGGCAAGCCTACTGGGTATGTACCTTGATCGAAGAGTCCGAAGCACTCCAGTGTCAAGCGGCCGAAGTAACGGCTACTCATTTAGCAGAACAACTACCCGATATCCGTATCGGTTTGGTGCATGGGCGCATGAAACCAGCGGAAAAAGCATCGGTGATGGAAGCCTTTAAATCCGCTCGTCTTGATTTGTTGGTTGCGACGACAGTCATTGAGGTTGGCGTCGATGTGCCTAATGCCAGTCTGATGATCATCGAAAACCCTGAACGTTTGGGGCTGGCGCAACTCCATCAGCTGAGAGGACGGGTAGGGCGTGGCTCTGTCGAAAGCTTTTGTGTCTTGATGTATCACCCGCCTTTATCCAAGCAAGGTCGTGAACGTTTGCAAGTGATGCGAGAAACCACCGATGGCTTCCGAATTGCCGAAAAAGATCTACAGCTTCGGGGGCCGGGCGAAGTATTAGGTACGCGGCAAACCGGTATGATGCAGTTTCGTATTGCTGATCTTGAGCGTGATGCGGATCTTTTATCAGAAGTGCAAGCGCTGGCTCAACCGCTGTATCAACATCCTAAACGTGTGGATGCGTTGATCAATCGCTGGATGGGAAGTAGCGAGCATTACGCTCAGGTGTAACCTGCCTGCCAGGTCGTTCGATCCAATGATATACTGTGCATCCTTTTATAAATCGTTTATTTAGGCTTTGAATATCCATGCAACCCACAGAACAACAACTTGAGATTATTACGCGTCAACTAGGGCGAAAACCTCGCGGTATTGCGGCCATTGCATATGCAACGGAAGAGGGTGTACCTGTGGTGTTGCAGATGCGCTCTTTAGTGGCGAACAAGCCTTTTCCAACCCTCTACTGGTTATCTAGCCAAGATTTAGATAAAGCGATTGCACGTATAGAAAGTACTGGCTGGATTAAGGATCTTGAAGCTGAGTTGTTGCAGGATGAGGCGTTACGGCAGGAATACCATCAACAGCAAGCGGATTATGTGGCGCGTCGTTGGCAACTCATGTCTGCGGAAGATAAACAAAAAATAGATGAGTTAGGGTTTACTGAGTTATTTAATACCCTAGGGATTGGAGGTATTGCCCAGTGGGATAAAGTGCGCTGTTTGCATATGCAGTATGCACATCATTTGGTTGCCGATAACTTAGTGGGTAAGCGGTTGGATGCTGAATTTGAACTACATAAGCTAAGGATAACTGCTTAGACAGCTTAGGAATTAATCAGGTGGACAGCTTGAAGGCTGATTCCACCTGTTCGACATACGCCAAAAGCGAAGCTTAGCCTTGACCGGTTAGACGCTTGTACTTTTCCATCAACATCTCTTCAGTTTCGACATGATCTGGATCTTTAGGAATACAATCCACTGGGCAGACTTCGACACACTGCGGAGTGTCATAGTGGCCTACGCACTCAGTGCATTTGTTAGGGTCAATTTCATAAATTTCTTCACCCGGATAAATTGCTTCATTAGGGCATTCCGGCTCACATACATCACAATTGATGCATTCATCGGTAATGATTAAGGCCATACGGCTACCTCATTGACTCATCGTTATAGGTTATGGTTCTGAGCGTAAATAGGTCATTAATGCCTGAGATACGTCAGGATGAACAAACTTGTTCACATCGCCGCCAAGCGATGCAATCTCTCTGATCAATGTCGAAGAGATATAGGTTAAATGCTCAGCAGGCGTTAAGAATAAGCTTTCGACATTCGGACTTAGCTTTCGGTTCATATTGGCGAGCTGAAATTCATACTCAAAATCAGAAACCGCTCTTAAACCGCGCAGAATAATATTGGCATCTTGTTGTTGAAGTAGATCCGCTAGCAAACAGTTAAAGCCAACAACCTTCACATTCTGCAAATGACTGAGTGTTTTCTCTGCCAGACTGACTCTAAGATCGAGTGGTAACAGCGGCCTTTTTTTCGGGCTTTCTGCCACGGCCACAACCACTAAATCAAAAAGCTTACACGCGCGCTCAACTAAATCTGTATGTCCATTTGTAATGGGATCAAACGTACCGGGATAGACTGCCGTGTTCATAAGGCCCTCAGGGAGTCTGCTGAGTATTTGCGCGGATGTTAACGGAATCTGCCACTGGGCACAAATATAAAAAAAGTATGTGCTGAGTCGAAATTGCAATATAAATGAATTCTTATATAAGTAAACAGGTATATTATGAGTTCTTTTGATCTAGGTCAGCGATATTGCATTTTTATGAAATGTTGCGTTATTAACTTGCCAAAACAAGCGAGTTAAGCCTAAATTTATAATACTATTCAACTGTTTAATAACAATAAAAGCAGGAGTTACATGGCAAGACGAACTAAAGAAGAAGCGCAACAGACGCGCAACCAACTGCTTAATACGGCTATGACACTCTATGCTGAACAGGGTATCCATGCAGTTTCACTCAAATATATTGCTTCAGTTTGCCAAGTGACGCACGGTGCTTTGTACTGGCATTTTCGGAATCGAGAGGATTTGTTACAGCAGTTGTTCTTAATTGCGGAACAGCCTTATGAAAAGCAGTATATTGAACAGCGTCAGTCGGTGAAGCAGGACCCTCTGCAAGCACTGCATGATTTTTTAATGGGTGTTGTTCATGCCTATGTTGAATATCCAACTTATTGCCAAACTTATCGTTTGTTTTTAACCCGTCCTTATGTGCCTGAGCTAACCGGGTTAGCGGAGCAGATAGATGAAAGTCATCACCAAGTCATCGACCACATACACTACTTTCTAAAACAAGCTAAAAAGAAAAAACAGCTGGGTAAAAAGCGGTCGTTAAAAGTGACCGCGAG
The DNA here is from genome assembly GCA_007125745.1 of Nitrincola sp. Classification (GTDB taxonomy): domain Bacteria; phylum Pseudomonadota; class Gammaproteobacteria; order Pseudomonadales; family Balneatricaceae; genus Nitrincola. The sequence continues at coordinate 1,170 of SLCQ01000266.1, read as the reverse complement.
AGGGATCGCTGATGTTCTAGATCGCCTGGTGCAAACGATCGCTTATAGCGAAGAAAAAGCACGCTCTAGCCAGGATGCCAGTATCATCATTGATCTGTTAATTAAGGGCCTTAAACATCCGTAATACTGTTACTCAATGACCCCATCTTCGTCCAAAACAGGCTCGTCTCGACAATAAAGGCGAGAATAGACTTGTCCTGCTTGCTTCTCTCGATACAAAGCCCAATGCTCTGGAATCTCTAGCGGGGACCAGTCAAGTTCGCTTTCAATATAAATGAAGGCTTGATTGTTTAATAAGCCGCGAGACTCAAGCAACCGAATCACGAGAATAATCAAATCTTGATGAAAAGGAGGGTCTAAAAACACCAAATCGTAGCGTGCCTCTTGATTTGTATTTTTCCCTTCAAGCCACTCTAAAACATCGCTAGAAACTATCTCACCTTGTTGGGCTTTTAACAGGTTCAGGTTGTGTCTGATGTGATAAAGTACGTCCGGCGATTTATCAACAAAGGTGACAGACCCGGCGCCACGAGACAGTGCTTCGAATCCTAGTGCGCCACTGCCACAAAAAAGATCTAAACAGCTGGCGCCCGGAACGCTGGTTTGTAGCCAATTAAACAGTGTTTCTCTGACGCGATCTGGTGTTGGTCTTAATCCTTCAATTTCAGGAAAGGAAAGCTTACGGCTTCTCCACTCACCACCAATAATGCGAAGTGCTGAAGTGCTTTCCTGAACTTTGTGGCTATTGTTAGAAGGTTTTTTTTTCCGTCGACTCATAAATGGAGGTACCAATTAATAGGGCTGAAGACTGACATGAAGCTGATGCTCTGCCTCTAGCTTAGAGAATATATGCTGGCGCAGATCATCTACTGACAGGTTGTTCAGTGTCTCTACATACAATAGGTCGCTCTGTGGAGAAAATCTCAGTAACGATGCTAATTCAAACCACTCAATGGCATCTTTGGGAGAGCTAGAGGGTATGGGGTGTTGAGACTGCAACCTATAGATCACATCAGACAATAGCTTATCAGATGTTGCCGCTGTAAGCAGGTGGCGTAAGTGCTCATCAAGAGGTTGTTCCATCTCTCCTTCAACTATAACGACTAAATAGCTTTTGGGTGGGAAAGGGTTCCAAATTAATCGGTACTGGATAGGGTCAGATAGAGTGTC
>SLCQ01000107.1 GCA_007125745.1 Nitrincola sp. | reverse complement strand
TATTTTTCTTTTACTTTCTACCAAAACAAGAGAATAACTCACACATAAATAACTCAATAAACCTTTTAAGTGGGCTTAGCAGGGTATTCAAAACACCTTATCTAACTCGAGCAAACTTAGCATCAGGCTTAACCAATGGTGGCCAATTTACTTTATGGGCGTTTTTAGCGGAAACCCTTCGTCAATCAGCATCATTTACAGCAGCAACAATTGCACTATCCATGGCACTGTTGCAATTGGGAACATTTTTTGGTCGTCTTTTTTGGGGTATAGCCAATGATCAACTTTTTTCCCAACATACGATCACTACCCTTAGATATTTAAGCATTGTAGCTATTATCGGTTCATCAATACTTTGGATGTTTAATAGCAATGCACCTTGGATAGTCGCACCTCTGGTAGCCTTCATATTGGGATTTTCTATTTGTTCTGCAACAGGTATCCATGTCGCTTTGACCATAAGTCTTGCACCTAAACCCTTTGTGGGAGCAGCCATTGGCTATACCATGCTAACAACTAATTTAGGTGGTGTAATCTTACCTTTGGTGTTTGGCGTGATTTTAGATTATTTAGGAACTGATTTTTTCGCCATTAGCTTAATATTCATGATGCTTCTAGTGCTATGGCTGATTAATTTCAAACAACCGAAAAACGCTTAATCAACCTACTTCTCAGTTTCAGAGTCACTGAATAGCGCTAACAACTTATCAAGTTTTTCATCGCTCCAGGATTCTAAATCCATTAATGAACGCCAAGCATGAATGTAATGCTCAGCTGCATATTCATGACCAAAGCCCTTTGGCGCCGTACCTACGACAGTATCGGCAGCCAACTGCAACATGGTCACTATTGGAAACCAGCGCAAATCAGGTGACACATCAGGTCCTCTGGGTTCACGCATCCAATCAGGCTCATTCCAGGCAATATGTGGACTAAAGAATACGATGGGATCACTGGCATACTGCAAAAATGCAATTCGAAAGGCTCCCCAAGGGGAATCACCACTCTCATCCAAAGCTTGGTACTGATTCATAAAACGTACAACAGAGCCATCTCGGAAAATAGGTAACCACGCAGGAGAACCACTATCTCGATCAGCGGTTACTCGACGCCAGGTTTCATTTCTAAACGGTGGTCCGACCCATAGAGCGCCATCAAAAGGTTCATCGATAATATCAAATAGATCAAATGACAGATCTGAATTCATCGCACCTAAACTTAAACCTGAAAGGTATAATTTTGGACGAGAATCTCTGGGTAACGTACGCCAATAACTGTAAATTTTGTCGAAGAGTGCACGCGCAGCATCTCGGCCATACTCTGCCTGAGTAAACAGAGTCAAAGGACTATTTAAATAGGAGTACTGTGCCGCCACTGACGCAACATCACCCCGAAGCAGGTATTCAAGGGTATCCTGAGCATTAGGATCAATCCAACCCGTTCCTGTCGGAGTTACAATCACCAAGGCTGACCGATCAAACCCACCTACTCGCTTGAGCTCCTTAAGCGCTAATTGAGCTCTTAGCTCACTGCTTTCGGCACTCGCAAGTCCCACATAAACACGTATAGGAGCCTTTGTGTCTTTTTCAAAAAAGTTGCTTAGCTGTTGCTCAGTCGGCGCATCAGCAATAAAACGCCGCCCTTCTCTACCTAACTCTTCCCAACTGATAAGAGATTCCTGACTCCCTGTTTGTATCGACCTTACAGGCATCGGCAGATCATCTTCAATCAGTGCATCTAATTGCTGAAATGAACTGTCCGCAGTGCGCATTAAGGCAGTGACTAAGACACCATCTATCACAGACCAGAAGAGTACCAGCGCAACCGTAAAACTGGTCAAGTAAGACACACGACTTGAGACATATCGACGCCAACGAACCGCCAGTGAATGCATCACCCAATTAAACAAACGAGCGACTGTTAATGCGACAAGAAAGACAGCCGCTGACATCAGACCCAGCAATACAGGTTGGTGCCCCTGCTGCAATTCCATCCCCATCATTTCACGAATAGAGTTTTGCCAGGTCGATGCTTGCCATATAAAGCTAATCGTCAAAAGTAAGCATAATGTCGTTGCAGAACGTTTGAGTATAAGCGCCCATTTTTTTGAAAATTCGGGTAACTGCAAGTAATGCCATAGCCACATAGCAAAAACACCCACAGCATAGCCGGCTGTAAATGACAGTCCAGAAAGAACACCCTGAATTAAAAAAGGTCTAGGTAATAACGACGGTGTTAACGAGAAAGCAAAAAACACTGTACCGAACAGCAACCCCACTAAGCTGGGGTAGTTAAACCGGCGACTTACATTAAGCAGCATCAACTTTACAGACTGAAACAGATTTACCCAATACGCCATCGGTTATTTAAAAGATCCAAGAAGTTACATTGACTTTAGGTCAGCATTCTACCACAGGGTTACAAGGGTCAATAGTCACTGTAACTGCAAACTTCCAACCTCCATGTAAGTGCATACATGGAACTCCTAATTGCTGTGCTGTCATAAAAAATACGTACACCTGAAATGCAATCAGCAAATACATATAAAGCCAGTCAACAAACTTTTCAAGCAACAGAAGAGCCTAAAGCATTTGTGATGAGGAGGGTATTTGAGAGACGATTTTACGATTTCTTGCATTTGATGCAGGATCTAATGGCAGTTAAGGTTGAGAGGTTCACATCTGCATCCTTGCATTGATCCCCTCTCTCAACTAATACGTCCATGTATAGTTGCCTTACACCTCCAGACCGGGAATTCTGGTAGTAAGGTAGAT
>SLCQ01000079.1 GCA_007125745.1 Nitrincola sp. | reverse complement strand
GGTGCGATTATTCGACGTTTTTCTGCTGCGGAAGGCGGGAATAAAGGGATTGATATCGCTGGCAATCTCGGTGATCCCGTGATCGCGGCAGCGGATGGGCGCGTGGTTTATGCCGGTAGTGGTCTATTAGGCTACGGAAACTTAGTTATTATTAATCATAATCGTGAGTTTTTAAGTGCTTATGCTCACAATAGTCGCATTTTAGTGAGTGAAAATGATATGGTTAAGGCGGGTGATAAAATTGCGGAGATGGGGCAGTCAGGAACGGATCGGGTACAACTTCACTTCGAAATTCGAAGAAATGGAAGGCCTGTTGATCCACTTGGTCATCTTCCCAGACGATAACATAACAATAAACTGGAGCACCAGTTACTATTAAAAGGGTTATTGCATGACGTCAATTAGTGACAGTGATAAGACTGAAGATGATTTCTTGTTAGATGCCGATGACTTGAATGAAGATATCGATGATGCTGATGATGACGAAATTCAGGATGAAGAGTTAATAGACACATCTCGAGGTCGCGGCACAGCGACTCATCAGGATTTGATGAATGCTAAAAGTCTGGATGCAACCCAAATATACCTAAATGAGATTGGCTTCTCTCCTTTATTAACGGCTGAAGAAGAGGTGTATTTTTCTCGTTTAGCGCTAAAGGGTGATGACGCTGCTCGTAAACGTATGATTGAAAGTAATTTACGTTTGGTAGTTAAGATCGCTCGTCGTTATATTAATCGGGGTTTAACGTTACTGGATCTAATTGAAGAGGGTAATCTAGGCCTTATTCGAGCGGTGGAAAAGTTTGATCCTGAACGAGGGTTTCGTTTTTCAACCTATGCAACATGGTGGATACGCCAAACTATTGAACGAGCCATTATGAATCAAACCCGGACAATCCGTTTACCGATTCATGTTGTCAAAGAGCTCAATCTATATTTACGTGCGTCTCGTCAACTGGCACAAAAGCTTGATCATGAACCTACCGCTGAAGAGATAGCCTTGCTGGTTGAAAAGCCAGTTGAAAATGTAGAACGTATGTTAGGACTCAATGAACGAGTCGCATCGATAGATGTGCCCAGTGCAGGTAGCGGAGATAAACCTTTATTAGATAGTCTTGCTGACTCGGATACGTCGGACCCTGAATCGCTGTTACAAACCACCAATATTAGTGGTAATTTAAATCGTTGGCTTGATATGCTTCCGGAAAAGCATGCAGAAGTGATAGCACGTCGCTTTGGACTGCGTGGTTATGAGATGAGTACGCTTGAAGAGGTTGGCAACGAGATCGGCCTAACACGAGAGCGTGTCAGGCAGATACAAGTTGAAGGCTTGCGCAAACTCCGCGAAATTGTTGAAAAAAATGGCCTTACAGGAGAAGACCTGTTGCAGTAAGTTTCACGTTACTTTTGCAATAATGCTTTTAGGTCATACAAGGTATCCAGTGCCTGTTTAGGTGTCATCTCATCCAGACTCAGCGATTTGAGTTTGGTTTCTGCTGCACTAGGTGGAGCGCTGGCAAACATATCAGGTTGAACGGGCCCACAATGTAGAGGCGCTTCATTCTGCTTAGGAATGGGGTGCGTTTCCTGTTCCAGTTGAATCAGCTTCTGCCGTGCACGTGAAATCACTTCACTAGGTACGCCAGCTAGTTGCGCAACTTGCAAGCCGTAACTTTGATTGGCGGCGCCGTCACGCACTTCATGCATAAACACAATAGAGTCTTGATGTTCAACCGCAGTAAGGTGCACATTGCGTATACCGGACAGACGCTCTGGTAGGGTGGTCAATTCGAAATAGTGAGTGGCAAATAGCACCAGTGCTTTAATCTCGGACGCTAAATATTCAGCACTTGACCAAGCGAGGGATAAGCCATCAAAGGTGCTGGTTCCACGCCCAACCTCATCCATTAATACCAAACTGTGTTGCGTTGCATTATGTAAAATATTGGCAGTCTCATGCATCTCTACCATAAAGGTAGAGCGGCCACCCGCTAAGTCATCGGATGAACCCATCCGTGTAAAAATACGATCAGTTAATCCAATTGTTGCAGCCTTTGCAGGCACATAGGAGCCTATCTGCGCCATCAGCGTAATCAGAGCGGTTTGGCGCATATAGGTTGATTTACCACCCATATTAGGTCCAGTGATGATCAGCATGTGCATCTCATCATCCAGATAAATATCATTGGCGACAAAAGGTGAGTCATTCACCTGTTCAACAACTGGGTGACGACCTCCCTCTATAGAAAGTTGAATCTCATGAGTGAGTAGCGGCTTGACATAGTTAAGTGTGTCAGCTCGCTCTGCTAAACAGCACAAAAGATCCAGTTCGGCCAGTGCAGAAGCACTGATTTGTAACGGAGCCAGTTGCTCGGCAAGTGTATCGATAAGTGCATCATAGAGCTGTTTTTCTCGAGCTAAGGCACGACCTTTTGCACTCAAGGCTTTGTCCTCAAACTCTTTAAGTTCAGGCGTGATAAAGCGCTCTGCATTTTTTAAAGTTTGTCGACGGATATAGTCCGCAGGCACTACGTCCGATTGTAGACGGCTCAACTCTATATAATAGCCATGTACCCGGTTATAACCCACTTTTAATGAAGCAATACCCGTTCGTTCTTTTTCTCGTTGTTCCAATTGCAGTAAATAGTCACCGGCATTTTCACTGATGCCTCTGAGTTCATCCAGCTCTGCATCATAGCCTTCAGCTATCACCCCTCCCTCGCGAATAACAACAGGTGGCGATTCAATAATGGCTCGTTGAAGTAAGGAAGCTAAATCTGGGAAGTTTGCTATTTGATCAGATAAAGCATCAATATGAATAGAATCAGAAGGCGCTAAATGTTGTTGGAGTGCTGGCAGTGCATTTAATGCTTCTCTTAAACGCTCAAGATCTCGGGGCCTAGCCGAACGCAGAGCGACACGAGCAAGGATACGTTCACAGTCACCAATCGGTTTTAACAGATCAGCAAGTTGTTCATGCCGATACTGATCCATGAGCCAACGAATCGCATCTTGGCGTTGTTCTAGTCGGGCTTTATTTCTGAGTGGACGGTGAAGCCAGCGCTTAAGTAATCGACTACCCATCGCAGTTTGAGTGCGGTCAAGAATTGATGCAAGTGTGTTTTCACGACCCCCATTCAGGTTGATGTCAAGCTCAAGATTGCGACGAGTGGCTGCATCCATTTGTAATGCTTCACTACGATCTTCGATTTGAAGTCGTTGAATATGCGGTAGACTATTACGTTGTGTATCCCGTGCATACTGTAATAAACAACCAGCAGCTGATAGTGCCGCAGTAAGGTGCTGGCAACCAAACCCATCTAAATTAAGCACATTAAATTGTTGGCATAGCAGGCGCTCTGATGCTTCTGTTTCGAAATTCCAAGGAGGTTGTGACTGAACCCCTTTTCGATGTTTTAGAAAACTAACATCCAAATTATGCTCATCGTATAAGATTTCTGCGGGCTGTAAACGTTCAATTTCAGCCAGTAAATCAGACTCAGTCTGCAATTCTAAAAGGCTAAAGCGTCCAGAGCTTAGGTCAAGTTGTGCCAGTCCATAGCGATCATTATTGAAAAAAATCGCTATAAGCAAACTGTCTGACTTGGCTTCTAGGAAGGCTTCATCCGTTAAGGTACCTGGCGTGACAATACGTGCAACTTGCCGCTCGACAGGGCCTTTGCTTGTCGCTGGATCGCCAACCTGCTCGCAGATAACAACAGACTCACCCTGACGTACTAACTTTGCGATATAGCCTTCGGCGGCATGGTAGGGAACCCCTGCCATGGGGATGGGCATTCCATCTGATTTACCTCGTGCCGTTAATGAAATATCCAGTAGCTGTGCGGCTCGTTTCGCGTCTTCAAAAAAGAGTTCATAGAAATCACCCATACGATAAAACAGTAATTGATTAGGATGATCCGCTTTGATGCGCAAGTACTGCTGCATCATGGGTGTGTGGTTTTGTAGTGAAGCTGTTTGGGCGGCGCTAGAGGACACAGAAACTCCAAAATGTTTGCAACAGGAATAACACTGGATTTTAATAAGGGTCTATTCTACGTTAAATAGATTCAGCACTGAAACGGGAAATGATTGAATGAGAGACTTAGCCGCCAGCGTGGCAACTCTGTTAAAGGCACGAAACGCACGAATAGCAACTGCAGAGTCTTGTACGGGTGGGTGGGTATCTGAATTACTCACCCGTATACCGGGATCATCAAGTTGGTTTGATTCAGGTTATGTGACCTATTCTAACGAATCCAAACAACGAATGCTGGGTGTAACCAATGAAGCTATAGTGCAAAAAGGGGCGGTTTCAGAAACCGTTGTTGTTCAGATGGCAGAAGGCGCGCTCCAAAAAACCGGTGTTGATATTACCGTGGCAATCAGTGGTATTGCTGGACCCGATGGTGGAGGTGAGGATAAACCTGTCGGAACGGTTTGGTTTGCCTGGGCTATTAAAGATCAACCAACGGTTTCTTGCTTAAGCTTTTTTTCAGGAGATAGACAGTCAATTAGGGAGCAGGCTGTAGAACAAGCGCTTCAGGGTGTGCTGGCCTATCTTAACGACAAACCTCGATAGCATTTTGACGCTATGACTTGCAATTCTGAAAAAATATGAAATAATACTGTGTAGATATACAGTATTTAGATCATCGCCAACACCAGAGGTTAAAGCTCAATGGACGATAATAGAAAGAAAGCGCTTGACGCCGCTTTGTCACAGATTGAACGTCAGTTTGGTAAAGGCGCAGTCATGCGCATGAGTGACCAACCGCGTGAAGCAATCCCATCAGTGTCAACCGGCTCTTTAGGACTCGATATAGCTTTAGGTTTGGGTGGTCTTCCATATGGACGAGTCGTAGAAATATATGGTCCAGAGTCATCCGGTAAGACAACCTTAACTCTGCAAGTGATAGCAGAAGCACAAAAGCAAGGTAAAACTTGTGCTTTTGTTGATGCAGAGCATGCCTTGGATCCAATTTATGCGGAAAAACTGGGTGTAGATGTCGATGCTCTCCTAGTTTCTCAACCTGATACAGGTGAACAAGCGCTCGAAATTACTGACATGCTGGTGCGCTCAAACGCCATAGATGTGATAGTCGTTGACTCTGTTGCGGCCTTAACGCCCAAGGCTGAAATTGAAGGTGAAATGGGTGACTCTCATGTCGGCTTGCAAGCTCGTCTTATGTCTCAGGCATTGCGCAAGTTAACCTCCAATGTAAAGAATGCAAACACTTTACTGATCTTTATTAACCAGATAAGAATGAAGATAGGGGTTATGTTTGGTAGCCCTGAAACGACGACTGGCGGTAACGCACTAAAGTTTTACTCATCGGTTCGTTTAGATATTCGTCGTATAGGGTCTGTGAAACAAGGTGATGAAATTGTTGGTAATGAAACCCGTGTCAAAGTGGTTAAGAATAAAGTAGCACCACCATTCAAACAGGCTGAATTTCAAATTATGTATGGTAGTGGTATTTACCATATGGGTGAAGTGATCGACCTGGGTGTTAAAGAAGGTTTGGTTGATAAAGCAGGTGCTTGGTATGCATACAAAGGAGATAAAATAGGGCAGGGTAAGGCAAATGCGTCTAAGTACCTTGAAGAGCATCCAGATATTGCCAATGAAATAGAGTTGGAAATCCGACGCCGACTACTTTCGACTCCCGTTAAAGCCAATGATGAAAATGAAACGGCTGAACCAGAGTTGGACTTGTAAAAAAGTTTTGTTAGACTGCATTCATGGATGAGTGCAGTTGTATACCCGAAATATAAATATGTTTAAAATGTTCGGGTGGATTCAATTGAAAACAACAGGATGTTGCTTCCGTATGACAACACTTCTCGATATACCCTCACTTAAAAACAAAATCTTTACGTTGCTTGCTCGCCGAGAGTATTCCCGCGCTGAACTCTTCCATAGACTCAAAAATCAAGCGGAATCTACTGTACTGCTCAATGATCTTCTTGATGAAATGGCAAGGGAAGGCTATCAGAGCGACCAACGATTTACAGAAAGCTTTGTTCGGCAGCGAATAGCGCAATGTTGGGGACCTAAACGCATATATTACGAATTATCACAAAAGGGTATCAGTAAAGAGAATGTCACGCAGGTGTTGGAGACTATGTCCCCCGACTGGAACCAGCTGGCATTGGAATTACTCAACAAACGTTTCAAGGAAGTTGAAGGTGAGAACCAAAAAGAGACAGCAAAGCGGATGCGTTACTTGTTAAATCATGGATTTAATTATGATAACGCTAAATATGCGCTTGATTATAAGAATGAGTGAAAATGCAAGGATAATTATCGTACATTTCAAAGATTTTCTATATAATCTTTGGTCATTTTTGAACCGCCCTTGGTAGCAGAAGGTTAATTATGCAATACATGACCAGTGCACAAATACGTGAAGCATTTCTTCAGTACTTCAAAGAGCAAGGACACACGATTGTGCCGTCCAGCTCTTTGATACCAGGTAATGATCCAACGTTGCTTTTCACCAATGCAGGCATGGTTCAGTTTAAAGATGTATTTCTTGGTACGGATAAACGCGACTACTCAAGGGCAACAACTTCTCAGCGCTGTGTGAGAGCTGGCGGTAAGCATAATGACTTAGAAAATGTGGGCTATACCGCACGCCATCATACATTCTTTGAAATGATGGGTAACTTTAGTTTTGGTGACTACTTTAAACGTGAGGCGATAGGTTTCGCATGGACTTTTTTAACCGAAGTGCTTCAGTTGCCAAAAGAGCGTTTGTGGGTAACTGTGCATCATAGTGACGATGAAGCAGAAAAAATTTGGAAAGAAGAAATAGGTGTTGATCCTGATCGTTTTTCAAGACTAGATGAAGATAATTTTTGGTCGATGGGAGATACCGGACCTTGTGGTCCCTGTACTGAAATATTCTTCGATCATGGTCCCGATGTTGCGGGTGGTCCTCCGGGAAGTCCCGATGAAGATGGTGATCGATATATAGAGATATGGAACATTGTCTTTATGCAGTTTAACCGTTCCTCTGATGGCAAGATGACACCGCTTCCAAAACCTTCAGTAGATACAGGTATGGGTCTAGAGCGTGTGGCCGCCGTAATGCAACAGGTGCACAGTAATTATGAAATTGACCTATTTCAACATTTATTAGCTGCGGCTGCAAAGGCAGTGGGTTGTCAAGAAAACGGCCAACAATCATTACGCGTCATTGCTGATCACATTCGTTCAAGTTGCTTTTTAATTACCGATGGCGTAGTGCCCTCGAACGAAGGAAGAGGGTATGTTTTACGAAGGATTGTCCGTCGAGCTATTCGACATGGGAACAAGCTGGGTGCAAAAGGCACTTTCTTTTATCAGTTGGTTCAGACCATGGTGGATGTCATGGGCGAAGCCTATCCAGAGTTGCGTACACTGCAAGCTCAAATTGAAAAGGTGTTATTAAAAGAAGAGCAACAGTTTGCCAGAACATTGGATAACGGTATGAGTATTCTGCAGGAAGCGATCTCCTCCTTGTCAGGCAATGTTTTGCCGGGTGAAACGGTATTTAAGCTATATGATACCTATGGTTTCCCAGTTGATTTAACAGCGGATGTCGCACGGGAACATAATATTACGTTAGATATGGTGGGCTTTGAGCAAGAAATGTCTGCTCAACGTGAACGTGCTCGTTCTGCAGGTCAATTTAATGTTGATTATAACGAACAATTACAAATTGACGGTGAGACTGTTTTTAATGGATACAGCTCCCTAGAGGATAGAAGTAAAGTTGTCCTGCTTCTTAAAGACGGTGAAGTCGTTCAACAATTGTCTGCTGGCGAGTCGGGCGTTGTGGTGTTAGAAAATACCTCTTTTTATGCAGAGTCAGGTGGTCAGGTTGGAGATTCTGGCCTACTTCGCTGGGATCGTGGGCAGTTTGAAGTGGGTGATTGCACAAAAGAAGGCAAGCATCATCTTCATCATGGACAAGTAACAGAAGGTGTGATCAAGCAAGATGACGTTGTGGTGACTGAGGTGAATCACGAAAAGCGTCAAGCTACCGCACTTAATCATTCTGCAACCCATTTGCTTCACGCTGCATTACGTAATGTACTAGGTGAGCATGTTCAGCAAAAAGGCTCCTTAGTCGATGCTGATCGGCTTCGCTTCGACTTTTCACACTTTGAAGCGGTCACAGCTGAACAGTTACAAGAGATAGAGCAACAGGTTAACGATAAAATTCGAGCTAACTTTGCGGTTGAAACTGAATTAATGCCGCTTGAAGATGCTAAAGCAAAAGGGGCCATTGCTTTATTTGGAGAAAAGTACGATGCCGATGTGCGTGTGCTCAGCATGGGTAACTACTCTTTGGAGTTGTGTGGTGGTACACATGCTTCTCGAACAGGCGATATAGGTTTGTTCAGAATTATCAGTGAAGCGGGTATTGCGGCAGGCGTTCGCAGAATTGAAGCTGTGACAGGTAAGCAAGCATTAGCTTATATTGCTGAAAGTGATGCGTTAGTTGCAGAGATTGCATCCTTGGTTAAAGGATCAAGAGCTAATCTATTAGACAAAGTAAAAGGAGTTACTGAACGTACTCGCCAGTTGGAAAAAGAGTTAGAAAGAATCAATGCAAAACTTGCGTCTGCTCAAAGCGGAGACTTGCTTTCTAAGGTAAAAGTTATCAACGGTATATCGGTCTTAGCTACTCAAGTAGAAGGAGTTGATCCAAAATCGCTTCGCGAAATGATGGATCAGCTGAAAAATAAACTCGGTAGTGGTGTTGTAGTGCTCCTTGCACCGACACAGGATAATAAGGTCAGTGTGCTTGCGGGTGTGACAAAAGATCTTGTTAGCAGAGTTAAAGCAGGTGATTTAGTTCGCGAATTAGCAATGGTGCTGGGTGGCAAGGGCGGAGGGCGTCCTGATATGGCTCAAGGCGGTGGCGCTGATGCCTCAGCAATTCCGGCTGCTTTAGAGCGATTGCCTGAATTAATTGTTAACGCCTGATTTTGTGTAATTAGATGATTGAGTAGTCATGCTGCTCGTGCGGAGAAGTAATAATGGCATTGTACGTACACAAGTACGGCGGTACTTCGGTTGGCTCGATCGAACGAATCGAGGCAGTGGCCGATAAAGTTAAAACATTTCGCGATCGCGGTGATAGTCTCGTGGTTGTATTGTCCGCGATGAGTGGCGAAACCAATCGGTTAATTTCTTTGGCTAAAGGAATCACCGATAATCCTTCGCCTCGCGAGATGGATGTGTTGGTCTCAACGGGTGAACAGGTAACCATCGCTTTGTTATGCATGGCATTGGAAAAACGTGGTATTAGTGCACGTTCTTATACAGGCGCTCAAGTTAAAATAGTAACTGATAGTGCCTTTATGAAAGCTCGAATTCAGGATATAGATACTGAAAGGATGCGACAAGACCTTAATGACGGTCGAGTAGTTGTAGTAGCTGGCTTTCAAGGTGTTGATTCTGAAGGAAATATCACGACCTTAGGTCGAGGTGGTTCAGATACAACTGGCGTGGCATTAGCAGCTGCGCTAAAAGCAGATGAGTGCCAAATTTATACAGATGTGGATGGCGTTTACACAACTGATCCTAGAGTCGTTGAAAACGCTAGACGATTAGAAAAAATCACTTTTGAAGAAATGCTAGAGATGGCTAGCCTAGGTTCGAAAGTGTTGCAGATTCGCAGTGTCGAGTTTGCAGGTAAATATAAAGTCCCCTTGCGCGTTCTATCGAGTATGGTAGACGGCCCAGGTACATTGATAACAACAGAGGAAGATAGTACTGTGGAAAATCCGGTCATCTCAGGTATTGCGTTTAACCGTGATGAAGCCAAGCTGACAGTTGTCGGTGTTCCCGATATACCCGGAGTGGCCTCAAGGATTTTGGGACCGGTCAGTCGAGCTAATATTGAAGTCGACATGATCGTACAGAATGTGGCAGGAGATAAAACCACAGACTTCACCTTTACCGTGCATCGTAATGACTATGATCAAGCCAAAGCGATTCTGGAAAAGGTTGTCGTCGAACTAGGTGCAAAAGAGTGCACAGGGAGTAACAAAATAGCTAAAGTATCCATCGTGGGCGTTGGGATGCGTTCACACGCCGGAGTGGCGAGTCGTATGTTTGATACCTTAGCTAATGAAAATATCAACATTCAGATGATCTCAACGTCTGAGATTAAAGTATCAGTAGTGATTGCAGAAAAATACTTAGAGTTAGCAGTCAGAGCATTGCACTCTTCGTTTAATCTTGATGCTACAGATACTGTTTCTGAATAATTTTAATCAAACTGAAGGACCAGTGCCGACATGGGGTCGGTTACGGTAGCACATCAGTTAAAAGGACCGGGAGATTCATATGCTGATTCTGACGAGACGTGTTGGTGAAACCCTAATGGTTGGTGACGATGTAACCGTTACTGTACTGGGAGTAAAGGGTAATCAAGTTCGCATAGGTGTGAATGCACCTAAAGATGTATCTGTTCATCGTGAAGAGATTTATCAGCGAATTCAGCGTGAAAAAGGAGAAGACTCCGGAAAAGAGTAATTTTTTTAAATTTCTCTTTTAATTAAGGATTTTTCTTAGTAGTATATGCGCCGTTGTTAGGTGAGTTGGCCGAGTGGCTGAAGGCGCGCCCCTGCTAAGGGCGTATAGGGGAAACTCTATCGAGGGTTCGAATCCCTCACTC
>SLCQ01000170.1 GCA_007125745.1 Nitrincola sp. | reverse complement strand
TAATGCCCAGCTTATCTGGACCCGACACCCTAACTCAACTGCGACGGCTTCCGCAGTTCAAGGAAACACCCGTTATTTTTATGACAGGACAACAAACCACCGATGAAGTGAACCATCTTAAACAGCTCGGCTCCATCGGAGTCATCAGTAAGCCTTTTCAACCAACTGAACTGGCAAAACAAATTGAAGCGCTATGGCAAGAGCAGATACCACAATAATAGTACTCTGCTCCGACTTATTTTTGACCTGTTATCGGGGTGCTTTATGTCCCCGAGCAAGATCGCCTGAACGTACCCCATCGCGGTGACCTGTTTTGGGCTTGGGCTTTTTTGGACGTTTTTTTCTGCCATGGCCAGGGGCTTTCAGGTGTGTTTCTGGCAAATCATGCACAGGTTCAAAGCCCGGCATAATTCTTCGCTCCAGCAACTGATTAGTTAGGCGCTCTATCCCTTTGAGTTGATCCAACTCATCAGCACATACCAATGAAACCGCTTCGCCGACTTGACCTGCTCTGCCTGTTCTACCAATGCGGTGCACATAATCCTCAGCGACATGTGGCAAGTCAAAATTAACAACATGAGGTAATAGATCAATATCTAGACCACGGGCGGCAATATCCGTTGCAACCAACACGCGAACTTCTCCTGCCTTAAAATCAGCAAGAGCTTTAGTGCGAGCGTTTTGACTTTTATTCCCATGAATGGCGACTGCAGTAATATGCTTAGCTTCCAACTGTTTGGTCAGTTTGTTTGCACCATGTTTGGTCCGAGTAAACACTAACACCTGTTGCCATCGACCTTCATGGATCAACTTGCATAACACAGGCGCTTTTTTATTTTTATCAACAGGCGCTATCCATTGCGTTACCGTGGGTGCCGCCGCATTTGGAGGTGTCACTGAGACCTCTATGGGCGATTTTAATAAGCCTTTAGCCAAGTTTCTGATGTCGGGTGAAAAGGTTGCAGAAAATAGCAAGGTCTGACGCTTGGTAGGTAACAACGCCATAATGCGTTTAATATCGCGAATAAACCCCATATCTAACATACGATCAGCTTCATCCAGCACTAACACTTCCAGCTGATCAAACTTAACAGCGTTTTGACTGTAAAGATCCATTAAACGGCCTGGTGTTGCCACCAAGATATCTACGCCTTTACGAAGCGCCATCATTTGAGGATTTATTTTCACTCCGCCAAACACCACTGTCGACCGTAGTGGTAAATGTTTACCATATAAGGTAACACTTTCAGACACTTGTGCGGCCAGTTCTCGTGTTGGAGTCAATACTAAAGCTCTGACTTTGTTAGAAGCGACCGGCCCACCTTGGCTTAAACGTTCCAACAGCGGTAAGGTAAATCCTGCTGTTTTACCCGTGCCTGTTTGTGCCGCCGCCATCAAATCCTGACCGGATAGAACCACGGGGATCGCTTTTTGTTGAATCGCTGAAGGTGTATCGTAGCCCTGATCGGCCACAGCTTTAAGAATGGGATCAGAAAGTCCCAATGAAGCAAAACTCATTAAATATTCTCTTGTCTACGTCAATTTGACGATGGGTAAGCCTATTCAGAGTGCTTTGCATATCGATAGGCTTTAAGGGAAAAGGCCACTAAAGCCTTATAATCCGGACTATCATAACGGAAGCGGCTTCATTAAGCACCTTTTATCCCTACTCCTAGCATCTGTGAACCCGCAATACGAGTCTTTAGTAAACTTAGCCATGACTAGGGTTGTCATAAAAATGCGTCATGATGACAAATCTGATGCCGATAAGTTGATGTATAAGATGCAAAACATCGCAATCACTTATACACTCAAACAATAAGACCCAGATGCTACCGATAAAAATAAGGAGCTGTTGTGAAAATACTGTTTGTCTCCCCCGATCCTCGCCCCGAACGTTGGATTCAATTACTGGAAAGCGCTCTACCGGATGCAGACTGGGTCGTCTGGCATCCTGAATTACCTCATCAGGATGCAGATTACGCACTGGTCTGGCAACCACCAGAAATTTTGTTTAAAAAAGAGCCACAACTAAAAGCAATTTTTAATTTAGGGGCAGGTGTCGACGCCTTACTTAAGCTATCAAAGCTTCCAAAAACATTACCTATTTACCGATTGGAAGATGCTGGGATGTCTGCACAAATGGCAGAGTATCTTGTGCACCAAGTTGCTGAGATTACCCGTGTGATGACTATTTATCGCCAGCAACAACAGCAAAAAGTATGGCGTATGCAAGCACCTTGCCGTCGTCATGAATGGCCCATCGGCTTTTTAGGCATGGGACAAATTGCCCAAAAATCAGCACAAGCACTGGCGTTGCTCGAGTATCCGGTTGCCAGTTGGAGCCGCTCTAAAAAAGCACTTACAGGCATTGAAAGTTACGCAGGTGAGGATCAGCTCACGGCATTTGTGCAACGCAGTCGCATACTGATCAACACCCTACCGCTGACGAGCGAAACACATAGCTTTCTCAATCAACGCTTATTTGATCAAATGCCGGAAAAAAGTGTACTGATCAACGTGGGTCGGGGCCAACACCTCAATGAAATGGATCTTCTTAATGCCCTTGAATATGGGAAACTCAGCCATGCCGTCTTAGATGTGTTTAGCGAAGAACCGCTCCCAAGCTCTCACCCTTTCTGGTCGCATGCAAAGATAACCCTCACTCCACACATCTCTGCACCTACTTTACGAGAAGAAACGGTTCGACAAATTACGGATAAATTACAGCGGATTGCAAAGCGTGAAGAAGTGAGTGGCCGTGTAGATCGTGAACGAGGCTATTAAAT
>SLCQ01000032.1 GCA_007125745.1 Nitrincola sp. | reverse complement strand
CTCTCCACCACCTCCTGATAAAACGATTCGCTTCGAAGATGGTAGCTATTTTTTATTTCCAGCTATGCGTTGGAGTGTTTCTAACTTCCGGCAGTTAATGCCTACGATTAATGTCTCGCGAGGCTTGGGCTCAGTTTCTTCCTTAAGCTCTCAGTTAAATGAAAAGTTAGACTTGTTAACATTCACTCCGTTAAATAGCGAAACACCGATTACTTGGGAAGAGTCTTTATGGCTCAATTACACAGATGGTATTTTAGTGATGCATCAAGGGCAGGTCGTTTATGAACGCTACTTTGGTGTGCTGAAGCCTGAAGGTCAGCATGGTGCTATGTCGGTGACCAAAACCTTTGTGGGTACATTAGCAGCCATGTTGGTTGCTGAAGGCAAATTAGACCCTTCTCTGCGTGTTGATCATTATGTGCCTGAACTTGCATCCTCGGCTTTCGGTAATGCGACAGTTCAGCAATTGATGGACATGACAACAGGTATACGTTTTAGTGAGGATTATAGCGATCCAAATGCTGAAGTGTGGGCGCATGCCGCCGCAGGAAATCCACTACCTAAGCCTGAAGATTATGAAGGACCAAGAAGCTACTATGAGTTTTTGCAGACGGTTCAAAGGGAAGGTGAGCATGGAGAAGCTTTTCACTATCGAACCGCCAATACAGATGCACTAGGATGGGTGTTGGCCAGAGTGACTGGCGAAAATGTTGCTTCTCTTCTTTCCAATCGTATTTGGAAAAAACTCGGTGTGGAACAAGATGCTTACTTGAGTGTTGACTCCATAGGCACTCCTTTTGCCGGTGGAGGGCTGAATTTAGGGTTACGAGATTTAGCTCGATTTGGTGAAATGATTCGTAACCATGGCTATTACAATGGGCGTCAGATTATTCCGGCTGAGGTTGTGACGGATATTCGCTCAGGTGGTGATCAAGAGAAGTTTGCTAAAGCAGGCTATTCCTTATTGGAAGGGTGGAGCTATCGCAACATGTGGTGGATAACGCATAATGAGAACAGTGCTTTTATGGCGCGAGGTGTTCATGGTCAAGCACTCTATATTGATCCAACCGCAGAGGTTATTATTGCACGTTTCGCAAGTCATCCGGTTGCCGCTAATTCGGTAAACGACCCTGTATCACTTCCAAGCTATCAAGCGGTTGCAAACTATCTAATGAACAGGCCATAAATTTGACGCACAGCACCGACAACACAACGAAGCTAGCGCCCAAGCGAGAAATCTTTGGCTGGGCAATGTTCGATTTTGCCAATCAAGGCTACACCCTGCTGATTATTACGGTTATCTATGGTGATCTTTTTACACGGATTATTGTGGGTGATGCGCCGGACTATCGGCTAGGAAATCTGTTGTGGAGTGTTGCGCTGGCGGTGAGTTATTTGATGGTGGTGGTGGCAAATCCAGTGTGTGGAGCCATTATGGATTATACCGCCAGCCGCAAGCGCTTTTTGTGGGTAAGCTACTGCTTAACCGTGAGCGCCACAGCGCTGTTATATTTTGTGGAGCCGGGTTGGATTATTCCAGCGATGTTGCTAATCATTATATCGAATTTTGCATATGCCATTGGTGAGGGCTTTATTGCTAGCTTTTTACCTGACTTAGGGCCGCGTAAAAGCTTGGGGTGGATTTCTGGATTAGGGTGGGGGTTAGGTTATATTGGCGGGCTGATTGCGACTGCCTTCACACTGTTCTTTTTAGGTGATGTATCCGCTGAAAACTACGAAATAATCCGTTGGGTAGGTCCTTTTGCGGCCGCATTTTTTCTGATTGCCGCGATTCCGACCTTTGTTTGGTTGCGAGAACGTGGACAGCGTCGCTCTCGTCCAGCTGAAATACCCCTGTTGCATCTAGGTGCTCAACGCATTCAGCAGACCTGGAAAGAGATGCATCACTTTCAAGACCTGCGTCATTTGCTGGTTTCGATATTTTTCGCTATGTCAGGTATTTACATTATTATCGCCTTCTCGTTTATTTATGGTTCTCAGGTGATCGGCTGGGATGATCATGTACGCGTGTTAATGTTTATCACCGTTCAAATTACCGCCGCTGTTGGGGCTATTGGGTTTGGTTGGTTGCAAACAAAAATGTCCACCAAAATAACCTACATGATGACGTTAAGCTTATGGTTGGTTGCCATTTTGGCAATCTGGCAAACGCCAACACTAACAGCGCTTTCACATCGCTTGTTTGCAGTTGAATGGCAAGCGCAATATCTCTTTCTGGTTGCGGGAGTCTTGGCAGGTTTAAGTCTGGGGGCTTCCCAATCTGCGGGCCGTGCACTGGTCGGCGTGCTGACACCGCGAAGTAAAGCGGCAGAATTTTTTGGTTTTTGGGGGATGTCAGCTAAATTGGCGGCAGTCTTTGGTATCTTTGGTTTAGGCGTATTACAGTGGGCCTTCGGTTTAGCGGACGCCATTTTGTTCTGTTTGGTATTGTTCGTACTCGCGCTTGTTACAGTGATACCTTTAAACGAAGCGCGTGGAGAAGACGTAGCCGAACACTGGAAAGATACCTCAGCGTGATCGCTTAAGGGTGAGTTTTTAATTGTTGCATAAGTTGAACTGCGTTATTGCTAAACACCCATTCGATTCCCCTTGAAGCTTCACGACGAAGGATGTCGGGATGTTCGACCATACCTGTGCCAACTTTAATACCTGCATTTTGAAGTTTTCTAACGCGTTTTGAAGTCAACAGAGCGAATGAGCCGGCAATCGCTCCGTGACCGAGTTGCCGATTCTTAAGCAGAATATCACGGGTGTTAAACTCGGCAACATCTATGAGTGCCGAGGCTGGAAGTTTGGAAAAGCCAGTTAAGTAATCCGGGACAAGGCTTAATAAGTGATAGTCTTGCTCAGGTGTTAAAGAGGATAGTGCGTGCGTCAGTGAGTCGATTAATGCGGGTTGCTCGCGCCCACAAACTTTGACTTCGATCATTAAGTGCAAGGTGCCTGAGTAGCGTTCAATGACTTCAGTCAGTAAGGGAATGTCAGGCACTTCATTTCGTAATTGAATGACTGACGTGTCTTTGATGATTAAATCGGGCCGGTTAAATACTCGACCACAATGTGGATCATGATGGACGACCAAGTGGTTGTCCTGAGTCAGATGAACATCCATCTCAATTCCCCATATCTGCTCTTCTACGCAGAGATCGAAAGCGGGTAGCGTATTTTCCACTAAGTAACCTTTAGGACCCGGACCATGGGCTCCTCGATGTGCAACAATTTTCAGCGCATCAGGGTCAACCGCGGTGTTTGTTCCGGGTGCGAGTCGCCAAAGTTGGTTGGCAAGATGGTTGAGTCGCGTTGAAAAGTCACTCATGGATGCTCGATCTTGTATCAGGATGAATGTACTTATTCTACAACATCGTGGGTATCCTCTGGGTTACTTTTTGGCATGATCTGATTACACTAGCATCATGAATATACGACAGATGCTTTTTTCAGATATGCCTGCGGTGTGGAGCATTCAGTGTCACTGCTATCAAGGGGTGTTAGAGCCTGAATCGATGGCGTCCTTAGAGGCGAAACGTTCAGCTTTTCCAGAAAGTTGTTGGGTCGCTGTCGATAACGACTGCGTGGTTGGCTACCTTATTTCAGTACCGTGGTTATTGGGCCAAATACCATCGCTGAACGACTCTTCCTGTCAGATACCTCAAGGTGCCGATTGCTTATATCTTCACGATATGGCGATTTCGTCAGCTATGGCGGGCAAAGGGGTTGGTCAATTACTTTTTGCATCCTATCGAGCAAAAAGCCAAGCTTTAGGCTTTAAGCGACTGGTATTAACCGCCGTTGGCGATGCAGAAGGCTATTGGAAAAAGTTAGGCTTTGTTGTTCAGCCTTTGCAAATTAGTCAGTCTAAAGTCGCCGAATATGGTGGTCGAGTCACCTACATGTATCAGGATTGTTAAGAATGTTAAGTTATTTACACGGTTTTCATGCAGGAAACTTCGCTGATATCCATAAACATCATATCTTAGTCTGCCTGATTGAAGCGCTTAATCGAAAAGATAAGCCTTGGAGTTATTTAGAAACACATGCTGGAAAAGCTGTATATGCACTGGATTCTGAACAAGCGAGTAAAACAGCGGAGTTTGAAGAGGGTATTGCACGCTTATGGCGAGCTTATAACCTGCCTGAGTCAGTAAGTACTTATTTAGATCAGGTTCGTCAAGTGAATGAAAACACGGTGTTGCAACGTTATCCTGGTTCGCCTGCGTTAGTGTCAGGGATGGCAAGAACTACAGATCAACTGCATTTGATGGAGTTGCACCCCGGAGAAGCCGCACAGCTAAAAAAGGTGTTTTCTGGTCATGCCAATGTGGGAGTGCATCACCGTGATGGCTATGAAGGTGTGTTATCTTTATTGCCGCCTAAGCCGAACCGCGGTGTCGTATTAATAGACCCGTCCTATGAGGTCAAAGCCGAATATGATCAGGTGGTTTCCTTCCTCTCAAAAGCAGTGAAACGTTGGCCCAATGGATGTTTTACAGTTTGGTATCCACTGTTATCAGCGGAACGCTGGAAATTTATGTTAGAGAAAATCCGCTGTACGGGGATTAAGAATATTCTGTGTTCAGAGCTTTGGATAGGCGATCCACAAGAGCAGGGAATGTATGGCAGTGGCATGCTCATCATCAACCCACCTTGGCAATTGGATCAAACCTTGGACCAGTCTGAGCCTTGGTTGCTGGAGTTATTAGCACAAAGAGCCGGCGCTTCACGTCGACTCTACTGGTTAGCACCGTCCGAGGATTAATGCCCGGATTGAGCTGTAAAAATTCTTTTAATACAAAGCTTGCTCGTCGCGTACGACGTCTTTAAGGACATTTAAGAATAGCTTATCGGCTTCACTAAACTCGATAGGGATTTTCACGCTGGTCAGTGAAGAAAGTTCTTCTGCGATCAGGTGGTCAGCGTCTTTCTGATCTATATGTTTCCGGGCGATAGCAACGGCTTTATCACAAATCTCCGGTTCTGCCAGGACTTTTTTAATAAAACGCATAAGTTCATTGATGACGCGATCTTTATTTTTAATTTCTGCAATGTTGTTGCTCATCTTGATGTCCTCAAATGAAAAGATGATTGTGCCTACAGCTTAGCGCTTTCTGCATCAGGAAAAAACACCAGACTCTTAGGTATTTATTGATGATCTTAGTCAATATCTACCTCTTTAGTCCAAATTAAAGCAAATTAGGCCAAAAACAGTACAGTTTTTAGGTTGATCGTAGGTGTACTCAATGCCAAAATACTTGGCTTATTATCGATCATAACGACTGTCGGGGTTCATCAGGACATCCCTAGAGTATCCGGCAGGTTAAGCAATACCCAGCTTAAATCTCAGATAGGTGTGGCAGAGTGAGAGATCCTTTACTCTGTTATGTGCCGCATACAGAACTTTTAGCTGTTTTAATACCGATATGAGATCGGTGCTGAGTAGAGGAAAATTTAAGTGGAATTACTTTCAGGCGCAGAAATGGTAGTACGCGCCCTCCGTGATGAGGGTGTTAAGTACATCTACGGCTATCCAGGTGGCGCACTGCTTCATGTCTATGATGCATTGTTCCAGCAAGACGAAGTCGAACATATCTTGGTGCGCCACGAGCAGGCTGCTACCCATATGGCAGATGCCTATGCCCGTGCCACCAATAAGCCGGGTGTCGCACTGGTGACTTCAGGTCCCGGTGCAACCAACGCGATCACTGGTATTGCTACCGCCTATATGGATTCAATTCCCATGGTGGTCATTACAGGTCAGGTCATGAGCTTCCTGATCGGCGAAGATGCGTTTCAAGAAACCGATATGTTGGGTATTTCACGTCCCATCGTGAAGCATAATTTCTCAGTCACACGCGCAGAAGATATTCCATCGATTATCAAGAAAGCGTTTTATATCGCACAAACGGGTCGTCCTGGACCGGTAGTTATCGATATTCCTAAAGATATGACAACGCCAACTGAGCGTTTCCCTTATGAGTATCCTAAGTCAGTCAAAATGCGCTCTTACAATCCAGTGACGAAAGGTCATTCGGGTCAGATTCGCAAAGCAGTTGATATGTTGCTATCGGCTAAACGTCCAATGATCTATACCGGTGGCGGTATCATTATGGGTGATGCGAGTGCAGAACTGACTGAGTTTGCACATTTATTAAATTACCCAGTGACAAACACGATTATGGGTATAGGTGGTTTTCCCGGAACAGATCCGCAATTTGTGGGCTGGCTTGGAATGCATGGTTCATATGAATCGAATATGGCGATGCATCACAGTGATTTGATCCTAGCCATTGGTGCGCGGTTCGATGATCGCGTCACAAATGCAGTAGATAAGTTTTGTCCAACCGCGCGTATCATTCATGTGGATATCGATCCGGCTTCAATTTCTAAAACTGTCCAAGCGGATGTGCCGATTGTAGGTCCAGCTAAAGCCGTCTTGACTGAAATGATTCAGTTGGTAAAAGAGAGCAAGAAGCGTCCAGATCAAGATGCGATTGAGGCTTGGTGGAAGCAGATTGATGAGTGGCGTGCGCGCCATGGTGGTCGTTATCGTACCGATGACTCGGAACTGATGAAGCCACAGCAGGTCATCGAAATGCTATGTAAAGTGACTAATGGTGATGCTTATGTCTGTTCTGACGTAGGACAGCATCAAATGTTCGCTGCACAATACTACAAATTTAATAAACCGAATCGGTGGATTAATTCGGGTGGTCTAGGCACCATGGGCTTTGGCTTGCCAGCAGCGATGGGTATAAAGTTAAACTTTCCTGAGTCCGATGTCGTATGCGTCACCGGGGAAGGTAGTATTCAGATGAACATTCAGGAGCTGTCGACCTGTAAACAATATGACATTCCTGTGGTTATCGTCTGCCTTAACAACCAATCCTTGGGGATGGTTCGTCAATGGCAGGATATGAACTATGAATCTCGCCATTCGCAGTCCTATATGAACTCGCTACCTGACTTTATCAAGTTAGTGGAGTCTTACGGTCATGTGGGGATGAAAGTGACGAAATATTCTGAACTTGAAAACGCCATGCGTGAAGCCTTTGCAATGAAAGATCGTCTTGTGTTCATGGATATCTATGTTGATCCGTTTGAGCATGTGTATCCCATGCAGGTGCCTAGAGGCTCGATGCGGGATATGTGGTTGAGCAAAACGGAGAGGACCTGATCATGAGACATATCATTTCAGTATTGATGGAAAACGAACCGGGTGCTTTGTCACGTGTTGTTGGTCTTTTCTCTCAGCGTAACTTCAACATCGAATCCTTAACTGTCGCGCCGACGGATGATGCAACCTTGTCGCGCATGACGGTAATGACCACCGGTGATGAACGCGTAATTGAGCAGATCACCAAGCAACTGAACAAGTTGATTGATATCGTGAAGGTAGTTGACCTATCTGAAGGTGAGCACATCGAGCGTGAGTTGATGATGATCAAATTCAAGGCCAACGGTCAAATGCGCGCTGAAATTAAGCGTACGGCGGATATTTTCCGTGGACAGATCATCGATATCACACCCAATACCTATACGGTGCAGTTGGTTGGTTCTAGCGATAAGTTAGATGCCTTCATTTCATCTTTAGGTAATGCCAGTATTATGGAAGTAGTGCGTTCGGGTGTGTCAGGTATTGCGCGTGGCGAGAAAGTACTGACTATCTAACGTGACAAGCTTGCTGTCATCCTAAAGCCGCTCGGGGGAACTGAGCGGCTTTTTTGTTAGGATGCGAGGTGCTTTAGTGTTTGCGTAACAAGGGCTTTAGGAAACGTCCTGTATGGGATCGCTCAACCTCGACAATCTCTTCAGGGGTGCCTGTCGCAATGATCTCACCCCCACCGGTACCGCCTTCAGGTCCAAGATCAACAATCCAGTCAGCTGTTTTGATGACGTCTAGGTTGTGCTCGATCACCACAATGGTATTGCCATGATCTCTCAAGCGATTCAAGACGTTCAGTAGTTGTTGTATATCAAAGAAGTGTAGACCCGTTGTTGGCTCATCCAAAATATACAAAGTTTTGCCTGTATCTCGCTTGGATAACTCTCTAGAGAGCTTAACACGCTGTGCTTCACCGCCGGATAAGGTGGTGGCACTTTGACCTAAGCGAATATAGCTCAGCCCAACATCAATCAGTGTTTGCAGTTTGCGAGCAAGGGCAGGGATCGCATCGAAAAACTCTCGCGCATCTTCTACCGTCATGTCCAGCACTTCATCAATGCTTTTCCCTTTATAGCGTACTTCCAGCGTTTCACGGTTATAGCGCTTGCCATGACACACATCACAGGGCACAAACACATCGGGTAAAAAGTGCATTTCCACTTTAATAACACCATCACCTTGGCACGCTTCACAACGTCCACCTTTGACGTTGAAACTAAAGCGTCCTGGCTTATAGCCTCGAGAGCGCGCTTCTTGTGTGCCAGCAAAGAGTTCTCGAATCGGCGTGAAGATACCTGTATAGGTAGCGGGGTTCGATCGTGGCGTTCGACCAATAGGGCTTTGATCAATATCGATCACCTTGTCGAAATGTTCTAACCCTTCAATATGACTATATTCAGCCGCCTCAAGTGTGGTGGCGTGATTCAGCTCTGTTGCCGCAATTGGATAGAGTGTTGCATTGATCAACGTCGACTTGCCGGAGCCGGACACGCCAGTAATACAGGTCATCAAACCGACAGGTATCTCCAGGGTGACATTGTTAAGGTTGTTGCCAATAGCGCCATGCAGAACCAGTCGTTTAGAAGGGTCTACGGGATGACGTCTTTCGGGGACCTCAATTTGGCGAACACCGGATAGGTACTGGCCAGTAATAGACGCAGGATTAGCCATGACTTCATCCGGTGTGCCAGAGGCGATCACTTTTCCGCCATGTACGCCTGCTCCGGGGCCAATATCAATGACATGATCTGCTGAGCGCACCGCATCTTCATCATGTTCTACAACAATCACCGTATTACCTAAGTCACGTAAATGACGTAGCGTTTCCAACAGGCGGTCATTATCGCGTTGATGTAAGCCAATCGAGGGCTCGTCAAGAATATACATAACGCCCACTAAGCCTGCGCCAATTTGACTTGCTAGGCGAATACGTTGCGCCTCACCGCCTGAGAGGGTTTCAGCACTTCGCTCTAACGACAGGTAATCCAAGCCCACATTGACCAAAAAGGACAAGCGTTGACGTATCTCTTTCAGAATTTTCTCTGCAATCTCACCCTGTTTTCCCGTGAGCGTCAGTTGGTCAAAATAGTCTTTGGATTCGCCAATGGGAAGTTTGACAATGTCCGGCAGGGTACGCTCATCAATATACACGTGGCGTGCTTCACGACGTAAGCGCGTACCATGACAGGAGGGGCAGGGTTGCATATTGAGATACTTAGCCAGATCTTCACGCACCATGTCCGATTCGGTTTCTTTGTATCGGCGCTCTAAGTTGTTTAACACGCCCTCAAACGGGTGATGCTTGCTGACACGGGTACCACGATCATTCGTGTAGCTAAACTCAACATGCTCCTGACCACTGCCGTTTAAGATCACTTTTTGATCTTTTAAGCTTAAATCTTTGAAGGGGGTATCCATCGAAAAGCCGTAATGTTCAGCCACGGCTTTTAATTGCTGAAAGTAATACAGGCTTCTGCGATCCCAGCCACGAATCGCACCTTCAGATAAGGTTAACGAGGGGTCGTGTACCACCTTGACCGGATCAAAATACTGCTTAACACCCAAACCATCACAGGATGGACAAGCACCATGTGGGTTATTGAAAGAGAACATCCTGGGTTCAAGCTCTTGAATACTGTGTCCACACACCGGACATGCAAAGCGAGCTGAAAAAATCAGATCTTCTTGGACTGTATCATCCATCCAAGCCACGCGAGCCGTTCCGTCAGTTAAGTGAAGCGCAGTTTCAAAGGATTCAGACAAACGAAGCTGGATATCATCCCGCACCTTAAAGCGGTCAATCACGACTTCAATGGTGTGTTTCTTGTTCTTATCAAGCTCTGGAGTGCTGTCCAGGTCGACAATGATGCCGTTAATACGTGCCCTTACAAACCCTTGTGAGCGTAGTTCGCTGAAAACATGCAGGTGTTCACCTTTGCGACCTTGAACAACAGGTGCTAGTAGCATCATCTTGCTACCTTCCGGTAGAGCCAGCACTTGGTCGACCATTTGTGACACCGTTTGAGCGGCTAACGGAAGATCATGTTCCGGACAGCGTGGTTCTCCCGCTCGTGCAAACAGCAGGCGTAAATAATCATAAATCTCGGTAATGGTACCGACGGTTGAACGAGGGTTGTGAGAGGTAGACTTCTGCTCGATGGAGATCGCCGGTGATAAGCCTTCTATATGATCGACATCCGGCTTTTCCATCATGGATAAAAATTGACGTGCATAGGTTGACAAAGATTCAACATAACGTCGTTGGCCCTCAGCATAGAGGGAGTCGAAGGCCAAGGATGACTTGCCAGAACCAGACAAGCCCGTAATAAAAATTAACTTATCTCGAGGAATCTCTAGGTCGATATTTTTTAGGTTGTGGGTTCGTGCCCCCCTGACCAATATTTTATCAATTACCGCGCTGACTCCATTGCAAAAACGAGTATTATAAGCGTTTAGCTGTTCAGCCTAAACCTCAGCTTGTGTTATTCTTTTATTTCTACGGAAAGTTG
>SLCQ01000187.1 GCA_007125745.1 Nitrincola sp. | reverse complement strand
GTCTATGATGGTGATGGTGCTAGTAGGCATCAATCAACTTCTGTTTTTCTGGATGCAAGGTATTACCGGAACCACTGCCGCGGGATTACAATTCCTGATACCTTCATTGATTAGCGGCCTCTTTTGGCCATGGATCTATGTTGTGCTTCATGGTGTCAGAAAAACGTTTCGAATAGAGTAAATCCCTATGTCTCAGCTCATACTTGCATCTGCATCTCCTAGACGATTGGCGTTACTCAAGCAAATTGGCGTAGATTGCCGCGTTGTTCCTGCGGATATCTGTGAAGAGGCTTTGGCGGATGAAACGCCAACGGCTTATACTCAGCGTTTGGCATATGAAAAAGCGGGTGCTGTTCGAGCACAATGCAATCAGGCTTGTGTCGTGTTAGCTGCTGATACAACCGTATCGATTCAGGGTGATATACTGGGAAAACCTTTGCATCAGCAGGATGCGATGCAGATGCTTTTGCGTTTATCAGGGCAGACCCATCAGGTGGTGACGGCGGTGGCGGTAATGTCACCTGTGGCAACCGATCTGCTCTGTGTTACCACTGAGGTGACTTTTGCAGATCTCTCGGAAAAAGTGTGCGCAGATTATTGGCGCACGGGTGAACCTCAAGATAAAGCCGGTGGTTATGCGATTCAAGGCTTAGGTGCTCTGTTTGTTAAACATATTCATGGTAGTTACTCCAATGTTGTTGGGTTACCACTTTATGAAACTGCCGAGTTGTTAAACAAGCATGGAATACCTATCTGGCAGTTGGAAATCAGTTCATATTAGGAGCCTGCCGATGGCTGAAGAGATATTAATCAACTTTACCCCAATGGAAACACGTGTTGCGGTGATCGAAAATGGTATGCCGCAAGAAATTTATGTTGAGCGTGCAAGTCGGCGGGGAATTGTTGGCAATATCTATAAAGGGAAGGTAGTGCGTGTATTACCAGGAATGCAAGCGGCATTTGTAGATATAGGACTTGATCGTGCGGCGTTTATTCCGGTGGATGAGCTGGTGGCCGTTGAGCCCAGTGTACAACAAGGGCAACGATCTTCAGTGCCCATTGCACAAATTATTCGTGAAGGTGAAACACTCTTAGTGCAAGTCACTAAAGACCCTATTGGTACTAAAGGTGCGCGACTGACCACTCACTTGTCGATTCCTTCCCGATACCTTGTCTTAATGCCTAAAAATGATCATATCGGTGTTTCTCAGCGTATTGATGATGCGGATGAAAGAGACCGTTTAAAAGTGATCATGGAGCAGTTGCGTGTCGAACAGACTGAACATCAGGACGATAGTGGATTTATTTTAAGAACGGTGGCTGAAGGCGTTAGTGAGGTAGCGCTTCGGGCCGACATCGACTTCCTAAGGCGCTTATGGCAAAACTTGCAGAAAAAGATTGCTCTCGCCACTGCCCCCTCAATTGTTTATGAAGATCTGCCGCTCCATATGCGTGCGCTCAGAGATATGGCGCATGCCGATGTGGAACGCATACGTATCGATTCTCGGGAAACTTATCAGAGTGCTGTTGAATTTGCTAATAATCTAGTTCCTGAAATAGCGAACAAAATTGAATATTACCCGGGTGAACGACCCTTGTTTGATATGTTCAATGTTGAAGAGGAGATGCAAAAAGCACTCGGTCGTAAGGTTGAATTAAAATCAGGCGGGTATCTGATTTTTGATCAGACAGAAGCCATGACAACCGTTGATATCAATACAGGTGGTTTTGTCGGTCATAGAAACCTTGAAGAAACCATTTTCAAAACAAACCTAGAAGCGGCTACGGCCATTGGGCGTCAATTGCGCTTGCGTAATTTAGGTGGAATCATCATTATCGATTTTATTGATATGACTGATCCAGATCACCAGCGCCAAGTGCAACGTACGTTAGATAGGGTCTTAGAAAAGGATCATGCTAAATGCAAAGTCACGGGTGTTTCTGAACTAGGCTTAATTGAGATGACCCGTAAGCGCACAAGAGAAAGTCTTGAACATGTGCTGTGTGAGCCTTGTCCGGTTTGCCAAGGAAGAGGTAGTGTGAAGACGCCAGAAACCGTTTCCTACGAAATTTTCAGGGAGATACTGAGACAGCACCGTGCTTATGATACACAAAGTTATTTGGTGTTAGCAGCCGTTAGCGTCGTTAATTACCTTCTAGATGAAGCCTCTGATCACTTGGCTGAACTTGAGTCTTTCATTGGTAAAACGATTCGCTTTCAAGCGGAAACTTTGTACACACCTGAGCAGTTTGATGTTGTACTGCGTTAATGATGGTTAATTGCAAATGAAACGTCACCTGGCCAGGGTTTATCGTGTAGTGCTCATTTTGGCACTCATTCCGGCATTAATTATTTTATCGCTCAGATTTGGGCTTCCTCAACTTTCACGTTTTTCCAGCCCGATTGCCGATCAGATAAGCCAGTCAATCGGAATGCAGGTCAGATTTTCGGGCCTTGACCTCTCGCTTAATCAGTGGCGTGTTCGAATTCAAGTGTCAGATTTGGTAATGCGCAGCCAGAATGCTGAGCAACCGCATCTATCACTGAGCGCAGAAAATCTGGAACTAACGCTAGACTTAATGAGCAGTATCCGAAAAAAACTGCCTGTGTTTAGCCATGCCTTACTGCAAGATGCTGATCTGTTAATACAGCAGTACGATGGACGCTGGTTGCCTGAGGCAGAAAAGAATGATTCAGAAGCCACTGCTTGGACAGGTTTGCTGATGCTGTTGCAAGCGCAACCCAGTGTTCTGTTAGAAAGAATACATGTTGGGCTACAACCTGAGGATGATGATTTACAGCTGATATCG
>SLCQ01000215.1 GCA_007125745.1 Nitrincola sp. | reverse complement strand
GCATATCCCTTTTGTGGCTGATTTCACCTGACCATGCAATATCACCTAAATTAGTACTGAAACTAAGGCCGACCATGCGTATTTTTTCGGGGTAACTGACAAAGTAGGTGCTTCCAAATGGAGCTGCGCTACCAAGTTGGTTTCTAGCTTGTTCGGTTGCAGATTCGATAAAATCTGGCAGGTTTGCTGGGTCACCACCAGCTTCAATATAACTATCTACAGCTTGGGCAACTCTTGCCTCAACTGCGTCAGCGAGACCAGCCCTAGATATTGGCGTGTTTACACCGCTAATGAAAGGCAAACGACTATGATATTGAGCATAATATAATCCGAATTCCGTATTATTTAGGTTTTCAGAAAAATATCTAAAGCCAATACCAAACTGATCTTCATTTTTAGCTTCTCTTCTTCCGTTGTCATTACGTTGAACAACTGGGTTAAATTGAAGAGCTTCTGCTGTTTGTGGATTAAAGTAAGTTTGATCGTTGATCTTGTAGAGTGGGTTGTTTGGATCAAGTGGTGCAACACGAATTCCATCACACCCCTGTGCTGTAAAGTCGTTGGTTGAGAAATAGGTACCACAACCGTCTATTACAGTGGGCTCCCATTTGTATTGATAAAAACCTTCCACAGAAAGGTTATCGGTTAAGCCTAGGGAGGCAAAAACACTGCCAAAGGGTAGGAGGCCTTCCTCCAGCTCTGCACCAGGACGACGAAATGCAGTGACATCGATTGGATTAAAGGCGTTGATACCGCCTTGGATGAACGTACTCTCACCCCAGTTGATCACTTGGCGACCTACACGGATATCTAAGGGCATATGGCCAAGGTCAAAGCCTCCGTAAAAGTAGGCGTCCAGTAGTTCAATGCCAGAGAACTTGGCAAAGTCATTGAAGCCTTTATCATTCAGACGGGTATTGGGTACATATTGATTAGGCGCGTGTCCATGTGGACGGCTACCTTTTTTCAGTTCATAGTCGTACCAGTATTTACCACGACCAAAGAAACCTACATTTTCGTAACTGAGTTCTAGGTCGTGAACACCTTTAACAACGGTTGAAAAGGGTTTGCCACGTTTGAAGTTTTGCGCTCCATCATCAAAGCTCCCTGAGCCACGGCTCGTGCCGTCATTCGGTACAGAGATAAGCGATCTATCCGGGCTTTGGGTTCGAATGCTCGTGCCGATGGAGATGTTTGATTCAAAACGTCCTTGTATTTCGCCAAGCTGAAACTCAACTGCTTGAACATGAGCAGTGAAACCTGCGGCAAGCAATGAGGTCAGAAAAACTGGGGTTAATTTGGGACGACGTGGGTGCGTGTCTTGCGTGAAATACGAATGTTGAGTTGCCATTTCGTTCAATCCACCTTGTTATTATTGTCTTACTGAGGTTTATTATTAAGCTAGGCTGTTGTTAAGAAAAATCTTATTTTCTTAACACCGAGCATAGGCTGGAAATTTACTCATTTCCAGTCTTATTTAAAATATGAAAGCGTACAATAACATTAGCGTTCAATCAGGCTGACATTTTAGTGCGCTGGATCAAGCTTGGGTTATTATGGCATCTATGCCATTCACTCACAGGAGGAAAAAGTGGAGAAAACTATTACGGTACCCACCGGATATGTACGTCACTTGCTATCGATGGCTGAGTCGCAAGGGTTTGATGTCGAGCAATTGTTGCAACATATAGAGCTTTCTCCTGCTGAGTTAGATGAGCATAAGGCAATACCAGCTTATAAGTTTGGATTGCTTTATCAACACATAATGTGGATTGCTCAAGATGAATCCTTTGGTATGTTGAGTGGTGGCCGTGTTCCCAACGGCACGTTTCGCATGATGTGTCATGCCATTATTCATTGCGCTACTTTAGAGCGCGCTTTGCGTCGTTGTAGTGACTTTTATGAAATCTGTCGTGGCTCCATGGTTAAGCCCACATTGGTTAGGCGTGGGCGTTACGCAAAGATCTCCTTCGCACCGACAGAGGTCTTAACTGACGATGAGTTTAGACGTTTAATGGATCAAGAATCGCCCATGCAGATTCGTACCTCACTTTCCATGTGGCACCATTTTATGAGTTGGTTGATTGGTCGTCGATTGGAACTGAAAGCGGCTTATTTTAGACACGATGATCATGGCGATATAGATCAATATGTAAAGCTATTTCAGTCAGAAGTAAAATTTAATCAACATGAAGATGCCATCGTTTTTCCAGCGCAATTTCTGGATCAACCCCTGGCTCAAAACGAAGAGTCGTTAAGAGGGTTTTTGAAAACGGCACCCTATCAGTTAATTGTGATGGTGGATGATGATAAAAGTTTAAAAGCACGAGTTGTGTCGATGCTGGGTAAGGACTTTAGTCGAGAGATGCCATCCGCTGATGAGGTCGCGAGAGCGCTACATATGTCGGTTTCAACACTCAGAAGGCGACTATTAGAAGAGGGGACCTCATACCAGAAGATCAAGGATGAAGAGCGCAAAGTGGCTGCTATTAACTATATGAACTCTCCGCAATTATCGATTAATGATGTCGCCGGCTTGATGGGTTTTGACGAACCCTCTGCATTTTTTCGATCGTTTAAAAAATGGACCGGCATGACACCCGGTGAGTATCGACGCAGTGCTGAGTACACTGAGCTCTATCAAAAATAATTTTTTGCCATTGTTTTGGTAAGTTTTTCAATTAACTGTTGACATGCTCAGCTGAGACTGTAGAATTTGCGCTCATCCTTTGGAGGGATGGCTGAGTGGTCGAAAGCACCGGTCTTGAAAACCGACGAGTCGAGAGGCTCCCAGGGTTCGAATCCCTGTCCCTCCGCCAAAGGATGAT
>SLCQ01000225.1 GCA_007125745.1 Nitrincola sp. | reverse complement strand
CACAAGATCCTGCATTAAATGCAAGAAATCGAAAAATCGTCTCTCAAATACCCTTCTCATCACAAATGCTTTAGGCTCTTCTGCTTCATATAAAGTTTGTAACAGAGATTTGCGGCAGCGAGAAGATGATATTATCTGGCGAATACGCAGTAGCGAAGGCTGGGTTTATGTGTATTTGTTGATTGAATTTCAGAGTCGTATAGACCGTTACATGGCGGTTCGTATGATGAGCTATGTATCACTACTTTATCAAGAGTTGATACGTCAAAAACAATTCACGCCTAGCGGTAAGCTACCACCGGTTTTTCCGATTGTTCTATACAATGGAGAACGTCGTTGGAGTGCTGAGTTGGATATTAAGGGCCTCATTCAAGAGATAAGTGGAGGTTTGAGTCGCTATACACCAAGCATGCAGTATATGATTTTAGATGAAGGGCGTTGGGTGGACACATACCCTGAGTCTAGTGTGCAAGCGAATCTTGTTAATGCACTTTTTCGGATGGAATACAGTCAAAGTCCAGAGTCATTAGCAGCAATAGTGTCTAATTTGGCAGACTGGTCGGAAGATCATCCAAGGTTAAAAAAAGTCTTTCTTGGGTGGCTTAAGCGTGTATTGCTACCGAACCGTTTTCCTGGTGTAAAGTTAGACGAAATTAATGATTTGTATGAGGTGAAGGATATGTTAGCTGAGCGCGTCAAAAATTGGACAGAAGAGTGGAAAACACAGGGTCTACAGCAAGGTTTAGAGCAAGGTTTAGAGCAAGGTTTAGAGCAAGGACTGGAGAAAGGAATTGCATTAACTCGAATTCAGATTGCCAAAAAAATGCTTGCTCAAGGTCTCAGCGATAAAATCATCCTTGAAGCTACTGAGTTATCTGATAGAGAGTTGCAGGCACTCAAGACCTGAAGTTGGGAGTTGAGGGTCGGAGTAACATCTCAATTGGACTCTGTTATTCATCGTGATGAGCTGAAAGTTCCTCCGGGTAACCAGTTAGAAGCTTTGACTGGCGATAGAAAAGGGCAGAACAGCATTCGAGTGAACGATCGATACTGGAAGACAGCCGATCCATCCCGGTGAAATACAGCTAGAAGAGTTTTTGCGGCCGATGCAGATTACGTAGCGCGAGCTGGCAGATGGCTTAACAAACGCGGAGATCGGTACCACAGGGTCAGATACCGTCTTGAACGTCAAGCGTTAACCCTTGTCTGATTCACAATTCCACTTACAAAGAGGTCAGCTATGTGCTGGTCTTTTTTCGTTATATGGGTTGCTACCATACTTTCGTGAGTGTTTATTTTTAACGTTATCTGACCGTCTGTCACATGGATGTAGCAGTCGAGCCTAGAAGGATGTATTCACGGCGAATAGATGAAGTTAGAAGTATACACTCACATCTATAACAGACTTAACCAACCAGCGAAAAGTGAGTTAGCAGCCAAATAGCTGACGTAGATCAATATTGAGGCAATAAAGCAGAACCACTCGTGATTTTAGGAAAAACTCCTATATCCATTGAAATTATATGACATTATAGTATCTAAATCAGACCAGCCAAGGACTGGCTTAAGACTTTAAAGATTGAAGTGGTCTGATATCTACCTCAATTGCGGGGTAGACGCTAGACAAGGAATGTTTAGTGCGAGAGGGGATCGTGCATGGATGCAAGCGTGAACCTCTCACCCTCCTTAATTGAATTAAGGGTCAGTATTAATTTATTAAATCCAATTTTCTAGTCGAAGACCGCTGACTCTTTCAAACTCTTTAAGATTATTAGTGACGAGTATTAAAGATTCACTTCGTGAATGACCCGCAATATATAGGTCATTGATGCCAATCGGTTTACCAAGTTTTTCAAGGCTTGCTCGTATATCACCGTAATGAGAGGCCGCCTTAACGTTGTATTCCAAAACGTCTAATCGTGAAATGAAATCTTCGACTTGTCTTAAGTTATGTTCTGGTTAAGTGCTTTTTTCGACACCGTGCATTAGTTCCGCATGTGTAATAGCGCTAATACACATCTGTCCTGTATATCGATTAAAAGTGTCAAGAACTTCGATCGGACGACGCTTGATAACATAGATCATGATGTTGGTGTCTAGCATGTACTTCAACATCAGAAGGGCTCTCTTTCAGACTGTTCCTGTGGGGCTCGTGTTAGTTACACGATTTTACTTACAAAAAGATCAGCCATATGCTGGTCTTTTTCGTTATAGGGCCGCTACAATATTTTCCTGAGTGGTTACTCTTAACTTTATCTGACCGTCTGTCACATGGATGTGACAGTCGAGCCTACAAGGATGTATTCACGGCGAGTCAGATGACGTTAAGAGTAAACGCTCACAACCACCGCAACGAACTTAAGTCATATGCAAGCACTTGCAGAAACTCATTAAGTTCTGGATCGTAAGTTCCGGGTCGGAGTAACATCTCAATTTTCAAAAGACTCTGGCGGCGATCTTTGAGCTTCAGTGTTTGCCAAATGATTTTTCGATCTTCTCAGCAGATAAAAAATTTAGTGATGTGTGGTGAGACTAAAACGGTGCTTCAGTACTAAAAATTGACTTGAATCAAATTCAATGCATTTAATTAAATTAGTGAGTTATTTTAGGAAAAACTCCTATTCTCATGAGTTAAATATGGCTTTATAGTTGCACTATCAGATCAGCCATGGACAGGCTAAAAATTTCAGTGACGAAGTTGTCTGATATCTACCTTACTACCAGAATTCCCGGTCTGGAGGTGTAAGGCAACTATACATGGACGTATTAGTTGAGAGAGGGGATCAATGCAAGGATGCAGATGTGAACCTCTCAACCTTAACTGCCAT
>SLCQ01000145.1 GCA_007125745.1 Nitrincola sp. | reverse complement strand
TGGGATGCAGGTCCCTGTAGAGGAAAGACACTTAGTACCCGCTTTTCTGGAAGAAGTCGGCTATAGCTACTCAGAAGAAACAGAGAATGAAGCCTACAAGCTTTTCCTAGGCTAAAAATGCAGGAGCGGCGTGTATCTGTTCGTCCTGAACATTGCCGCTCCTGCACACAAAATGCAAGATTATGCTACGTTGGCTTTTTTGGCAGTATTAAGTTGCCAAAAGAGTACCACTGCACTTAATCCCACACCGATCGCATCGGTCATTAAACCACCGGCAATCATGGAGATAGCAGCAACTAATAAAATTGCGCGCTGTACCCCATTTAAGTGACCTTTTATAAACCAACCCTGAATCGAAGCAGCTAATAGGTAGATACCAATCGCAGCCGTAATCACGACACCCAGGATTTCGTTCCAAGTCCCATCCATCAGCAATGCAGGGCTATAGAAGAACATAAATGGCACAATGAAGGCCGCTAAACCAAACTTAAACGAAGTAACCGCTGTTTTTAACGGGTCAGTCCCTGAAATAGCGGCCGCCGCATAGCCTGCTAACGCCACTGGCGGTGTAATCGCTGATAGAACGGCGTAGTAGAATACGAAGAAATGGGCAACCAACGGTGGTATACCAATTTGTTGTAAACCTGGTGCTACAACCGATGCCGCCACAGCATAAGCCGCTGTCGTAGGCATGCCCATACCCAGCAGAATACTAATACACATAGCGAAAAATAGCGCCAATAACTGACTGGCATCAGCGATACCCAAGAGCATCGACGCGAAGCGAGCACCGACCCCTGTTAAGCTAATAACACCGACGATAATACCAGCACATGCACACACCGCGATCAACGGAATGGCCATACGCGTGCCCAATGACAAAGCATCTAAAAGCTGACGTATACCCATACGGTGAGGCGTTAGCCATGACACAACAGCCGCACTGATCATTGCCAAGGTACCCGCACGTATAACGGAATATCCCATAAACAGAGTAGAGATCAATATGATGATAGGAAGGAACAGATATATCTGTTTCACCATTTTGCTGAAGACAGGTAGCTGATCTTTAGAAAGACCAGACATTCCCTCACGACGCGCTTCAAGATCAACCATTAAGTAGATTGATAAGAAATATAGTGCGGCAGGAATCAAAGCAGCGACGGCGATTTCGGTATAAGGGATACCGGTGATTTCCGCCATGATGAAGGCACCCGCACCCATAATCGGTGGCACAATTTGACCACCTGTTGATGCAGCAGCCTCAATACCACCAGCACTCCGCGGATGATAACCCACTTTTTTCATCAGCGGGATGGTCAAACTACCGGTTGCAACCACATTACCTGCGGACGTACCGTTGATCATCCCCATTAAGCCTGATGCAAAAACCGCCACTTTGGCAGGGCCGCCTCGTGCACGTCCTGCGGCAGCAAATGCAAAATTAACAAAGTAATCACCTACACGTGACGCTTGTAGAAAGGCTGCAAAGGTAATAAAGAGAATAATATAGGTTGAGGAGACTGCGGTTGTAGGACCTAAGATACCATTGTCAGTATAAATATAAGTAAAGAAGCGCTCCATGGAGTAACCACGGTGCTCTAAAATACCAGGTAGATATGGGCCAGCAAAGGCATAAGCTAAAAAGACACCCGTAATGATGATCAAAGCCAAACCAGCTACTCGACGGGTCAACTCCATAATCAGCATAACACCCGCAAGCGCCACCAGAAAGTCAGTTTGGCTGACCATTGGGGTACCCGCAGCAAAGCGCCAGCGCTGAAGTACAAAAATTAAATAGGCTGCCACAACAACCGCTGCAACCATTAAGACTAAGTCGCCCCAAAAAATGCGCTTATTGCCTCCCGCTTTCCAGACCCATCCAGCGATGATAGCCGCGCCCGTTGACAAGGCGAGTGACCAAGCGACCTGTTGCAATAACCATGCGGGTGGCATTTCACCCATCCATTCGCGACTCATCCACGCAAAAGTGATACCCCCAGCTGCAAACAGCATTGCCAAAGCAATCGGAAGCATTGCAGCCCATTGGATTGCATTTAATGGCTGAGGCTCTTTCTGTCGATCAAGGGTATAGGCCGCTATCAGAGCAAAACCAACCACTAAACCACCGGCAACGTGAATAATACGAAAGGTCCAAGTTTCGATGGGTGATATATTCAAAGCATACAGATGTAAACCTGTATAGAAGACACAGGCAAAGAAAATAATTTTGCCTACAACACCGGTTAAATCACGTTCGTTATGCCCTAATGGCACATCGGATACGCCTTCGGCACCGATTTTTTCTTCAGCAGCATCAACAGATGCTGGAGTTTTTTCTGTCATGAGATGGATACCTGATTTAAGGCATTTAAGGCGAGGGTGCTAGCATAGTGACGCCAGCACCCGTGTTACAGAACTAACAACGAGGATTAGTCTTTTAGCTCTTCAGGAATGTCAAAACCATTCTCTTCAAACCAACGAGCTGCACCTGCATGCCAAGGTACAACCGTGTTGTGTTTAAAGTTTTCAGGAATGGTTTCAGCAGAAGCTGCGTGGATCTGCATCATACGATCATGATTTTCCATCACAGTTTTCGTCACTCCATAGACCAGTGACTCAGGCATATCTTTGTGAGTGATGGCCAAGTTCCAAAGTGAAATCGCAGAACGATCTTCAGGCATGGAAGAGTATATAGACGCAGGAATTTCAGCAGGGCTTAACTCTGGGAAACTCTCAGAGATACGCTCAAAATGCTCTGGTTCATAAGAGAAAATATTCACATCAGCCTGTGCTTCCAACTGACTGAATGCAGAGATTGGCATACCGGCTGCAAAAGCAAACGCATCAATCAAACCATCTTGTAACTGGCCTGCCTGATCTGCGGCACCGCCATTACGAGTACGCACACTAATACCCAGCTGTTCCAGTAGCTGTGGATGGTACATATCTGCCGTGCCACCTGCAGGTCCAACACCGATTGTTTTACCATCTAGGTCTTCAACTGAGTTAATACCCGAGCTTTTCAACGCAATGATTTGCAGTGTGGTCTGGTACATAGGGAAAACAGCACGAACATCATCATGTGGCATGCCAGGCGCTAATTCACTTTGACCTTGCAAGGCTGCTACGAGAGGCCCTGTAGTCACCATACCAAAAGCATGCTCACCCATTTGCACAAGTGTAGCGTTCTGCACTGGACCACCGGTCACCTCTGCACCTGCAGAGATACCCAGTGTTTCACCAACAAGGTTGGCCCAGCCAGCGCCGTAAACATAATAAACACCACCTTGGCTAGCGGTACCCACTGTTATACTACGAGGCCAGTCACTACGATCTTCTGTCGCCTGTACAGCGCCAGCCGCCATAGCTAAGCCAACACAACCGGCAATAAGGGCTTGTTTTGATAGAATTCTCATTCTTATATTTCTCCTGATTGAATTACAGTTTTTGCGTAATGTTTACGAATTTACGACCTGACGGTCAGCACTGGAATTAATGCGTTACGCACAACGCGTTCAGCCGTTGAGCCAACCAGCACTTTTTCAATGCCTGAACGTCCATGTGTTCCCATGACGATCATGTCAGCATTAATTTTTTTAGCTTCTTCAAGAATAGCGGTATCGCCAATGCCAACTTCAATACTGTGGCTTAACTCAATACCTTCCGCTGACTCACCTGAAAAGTGAAGCTGACAGAAGTGTTCAAGATCTTCTTTGGCTTGGCGAGTCACTTCACGAATAAAGGTGTCGATCACATCGGGCGGCACACGTTTACGACGCTTATCTGATAGCTCTGTGATCGCATGGAAAAGGTGCAATCGAGCGCCAGAAAGTCTAGCCAAGGTCTTCGCATGCTCTACGGCTTTTTCAGCCCCTTCGGAAAAATCGGTTGCAAACAAGATTGTTTTATATTGGGCCATTCATTCCACCTAAGGTCATTATTATCATTCACGTAAAAAACACTTTAAGACTAGCCCTTATATGAGGAAGATCCAGTGCTACTCTTCATTTCGGTCATATGTGAACATCTTAGTATTGCGTATATCGCTTGTTCTGTAAGCACAGAGCGTGCCAATAAATAAAACCTTCACAATAACAACCAAGTTTCTAATAATTGAATCAATGACAATAAAGTTTTGTGCGAAATTCCGCACATCCAGACTAGCAATTAGGGTGGAAATCCACCCATTTTTTAAGCGCTTGATAAAATCCACATTCAAACAAAGGTTACAGCGGTCACGCTTTAAGGTATTCTTGAACTTATTAAACAAACATACTAGAAATATAAGATAAATCTGTATTAGGTCTGGTCTACATGTCTATCAAAACAAAAGTTAATATCTCCTTGTTAATTGTCTTCATGATTGTGTTGATCAGCTCCCTCACTGTGATCTACAAAAGCGAAACCGCCTTAGTAACTGACGTTGCTCGCACCACAACCATCGATGCCGCCGACTCCTACTTTGATAGCATCAATATCCTGATGCTCAGTGGAGCAATGGGTAATAGCGGAGAACTTCGCGAGCGAATTTTAAGCAATGAATCGATTGTAGAGGCTAGGATTTTAAGAAGCCCTGAATTAAACGCAGTCTATGGCCCAGGACCTGAGCATTCTGCCATTCGTGATGAGCTAGACCGTCGTGCCATGAGTGGTGAACGCGTCGTCGAAGAGATCCGCGACAGTGAAGGCCACCGTCTCACCGTATTACTGCCGATGAAAGCGATTCCTGACTACAAAGGAACCAACTGTATGTTGTGCCATCAGCATCCAGAAGGCACCGTCATAGGGGCAGTCAGAGTGACCTATTCGCTAGATCAGATGAACGCCTCAATACGCTCAAACATGATCAATGTTGCCCTCGTCGAGCTTGCACTGTTCATTGTCGGCATTTTGGTGATTAGCTATATCTTAAACCGTATTGTGATTCGCCCAGTCAATGAGTTTGCAACCACGCTGGACACCATTGAAAAAGAACATAACTTTAATTTACGTGTTCCAGTGAAATCTGAAGATGAGATAGGCCGCATGTCCATAGCCATGAATTCGCTGTTGGAAAATATGCACAAAAGCCTAAAACAGGTGAGCAGTACCGTTCTAAAACTGTCCTCATCTAGTACACGTATTAATGACATAGCCAACCAAACCACTGAGGCAGTACTCCATCAGCAAGATCAGACTCGTTCAGTTGCTTCTGCTGTTGAACAGATGGAAGCGTCCACGCGAAGTGTTTCTAACAGCTCCAGCCAAAGTGTCGAGGCATCTGATCTGGCCCTGCGTGAAAGTGATGAAGGTACAAAAGTTACCGCTGAAGCTATTTATGCCATAGAAAAGCTTCGTAAAGATATCGATGAAGCGTCTGGGGTGATTCAAAAGCTAGATGATCAGGCGCAAAATGTCAGCACTGTGCTTGAGGTGATCAAGAATATTGCTGAGCAAACTAACCTGTTAGCACTGAATGCGGCGATTGAAGCAGCACGAGCGGGTGAGCAAGGCAGAGGGTTTGCGGTGGTAGCTGACGAGGTGCGTACACTCGCAAGCCGTACCCAATCGTCAACGGAAGAGATCTATAAAATTATCGATAACTTGCAGGCTGATGCCAAGAACGCCGTTTCCGTCATGCAAAACTCCTTAGAGAGTGCTGGACAGGGTGTCGAGCAGGTACAAAACACCTCTCACGCTTTAAATACGATTGCTGACGAAATTCGACGCATCAATGACATGAACCATGAAGTTGCCAATGCTGTTAGTGAACAGGCTAGTGTTGCCAGTAGTATTGAACAAAGCATTATGGCGATCAACGAC
This sequence comes from Nitrincola sp., assembly GCA_007125745.1. Classification (GTDB taxonomy): domain Bacteria; phylum Pseudomonadota; class Gammaproteobacteria; order Pseudomonadales; family Balneatricaceae; genus Nitrincola. The sequence goes on along the minus strand of SLCQ01000145.1, from coordinate 5,103 downwards.
AGTTCTGAAGACAGTTCCGAGCACGCTCAGCACTTGAGCCAAGTCTCAAGTGAACTGACCAGCTTAGCTCATGAACTGGAGATCATGTTACAGCGCTTTAAGCTGTAAACGATAGAGGTAACATAGGTATGAAGGTAATGGGCATCATGATGATGCCCTTTATTTGTACTGACTTTTATCTAAGCCATATTTACGCATCTTATCGTATAGCGTTTTGCGCGGTAGACCTAAAGATTCCAGAGTATCTTTGATAGAGCCTCCATGGCGAGCCAACTCGGTATGAATCAGTGTCTTTTCAAAGCGTTCTACCTGCTCGGGTAACGTCATACCTAGACCAGCACCCATCAACGTAATAGGTCGATTATCAAAATCAAAGGTACAACTTTCACCAAGAAGCACGTAACGCTCTGCTAAGTTTCTTAACTCACGCACGTTTCCTGGCCAGTCATGCAACATGAGACTGTGCATACGTTCCGCCGGCAATGGCATCACTTCTCGACCATACTGATTCGACGCGATGAGTGCAAAGTGCTGAAACAGTAAAGGGATATCTTCACGTCTTTCTCGTAAGGGCGGAATATCTACTCGCAAGACATTAAGGCGATAATAAAGATCTTCCCGAAAGCCGCCTTGTTCACATAAAGCCAGTAAATCAACCTTAGTTGCGGCAATGATGCGCAGATCCAAGTCAATGGTTTTGTTTGACCCTAGACGCTCGATACTGCGCTCTTCCAAAACACGCAATAACCGAATTTGTAACGACATCGGCATGCTTTCAATCTCGTCTAAAAATAACGTACCACCATTAGCATATTCAAATTTACCAATACGCTGGGCTCGCGCATCCGTAAATGCGCCGGCTTCGTGACCAAACAATTCACTTTCGATTAAAGCCTCTGGAACTGCACCACAATTAATTGCCACAAAGTTTTTATCTCTGCGTTGACTGTGTTCATGGATAAAACGCGCCAGTAAGTCTTTACCACAACCGGTTTCCGCCATCACTAAAATATCAGCCGCTGTATCAGCGATGGCTGCCAAAAGGCGGCGTAACTGCTGTATTTGTGGCGATTTACCAATAATTTTAGGCCCTGGTGCTGACTGCGCCTCAAGTTCAAAGCGTAACTGTCTGTTTTCCAAAGTCAAACGGCGCTTTTCGATTGCTCTACGGACAACGTCAAGTAGTAGCTCTGATGCAAAGGGCTTTTCAATAAAGTCATAGGCTCCCTGTCGAATAGCATTCACTGCCATCGAAATATCGCCATGACCCGTGATTAAAATCACCGGCAGATCAGCATCTTTCGCATGAATACTGCGCATTAGAGCTAACCCATCCATACCGGGCATATTGATGTCTGTAATGACAACGCCTGGCCAGGCATCATCAATACGATCAAGCGCACCCTCCGCACTGCTGAGTAGTTCAACGTCATGCCCCGCTAACTCTAGTGTCTGCCCAGCCGCTAAGCGAATGTGTTTTTCATCATCAATTAACAATACCGGGCTCATCACCTGTTGGTCAGTCATTGGACATCCTAAGAGTCTAAGGTGTTTTCTTCATCTTCTGCTTGTCGTGTTGACGAAAGACAGGTTGCAGAGGGTAAACTAACTCTAAACGCAGCACCACCTTGAGGGTTATTTCGCACACTCAGCTCACCATAGAAAGACTCTATGATGCGCTGTGATATAGGTAAGCCTAGCCCTATCCCCTGACCAGAACTCTTGGTGGTGTAAAAAGGTTCAAATACTCGTTCAGGATCGGCAACGCCTGGACCGGTGTCCTTAACAAAGATATGGGTCATCTCCTGCCCTGAGTCTGCCTCAACAAATATACGTTTTTCTTCTTGATTGACGACAGCCTGAAGCGCATTGGTTAACAGGTTAACGAAGACCTGCTCCAGTCGCAGTCGATCAGCCATCACCCATACATGGTCTATGTGCGAAGGCCACACAACCTTGACTTGATCCTTTTCAAAACGACCATACATCACCGACATCACACCATCACGAATCTGTTTTAACGAAACGGGTTCTATGCAGTTAGTGCTTTTACGAGAAAACTCTTTAAGTGGGTGAATAATCTTTGCCATGCGCTCCGTCAGGCCACTAATCTCTTTTAGATTACCCTGAGCAGTGTCTATTTTGCCTCGCTCCAGAAAAGCCAAACCATTGTCTGCATAGTTACGTATCGCAGTGAGTGGTTGATTGAGTTCATGATTGATACCGGCAGATAACTGCCCTAGGACCGCTAATTTGGCCGTCTGAATCAGTTCATTTTGCGTGTTGCGGTGCTGTGTCATTTCATCCATTAAACGGGCATTGGTTTGCACAAGATCTTTTGTTCGTTCTTCCACTCGACACTCAAGCGCTTCGGTGGCATCTCTCAACTTTTGTTCGTATTGCTTACGGTCTGTAATGTCATGAATGGTCATCATGAACTGTTTTTCACCATCCACGGACATGCGCCCCAGGGTTAACTCAACCGGAAAGCTTTCTCGCTCTTTGGTCAGTGCATCCGCTTCAATCGTTAATTCAGCCGAGTCAGTCGTTTCCGCTAAGATGTAGCGCCAGCAAAGTGTTCGGGCCGTTTCAGAAAACAACGGACTGATATATTGCCCTTTAAGGTCATCCGCTGTGACACCAAACAGCTTCTTCGCGGTTGGATTCATATATCGCACTGTACCCGCCTCATCTAGCGTAATGAGTCCTGCATGGGTGTGGTCGATAATAGCTCGAATGCGCGCTTCACTCTCTTCTAAGGCTTTATGCTCTCGTAGTTGAAAATCCTGTTGCTGTAACTTCAACCGATACCTGACACGCAACACCCAAATCAACAGCAACACAGCAATATAGATAAACGCGACTTGCACCATCGCGGCTAACACTTTTTGATCAACAACTTTCATATTGGATAGCATTGATACATTGAGGCCCGCCTGTTCCATCGACTGGCTCATGAGCAGATAGCGCACTTCAGTTTCAGGCATATTGTCGCGTGACACTCTCATCGTGATCAGTTCGGCATGATCATCTAAGGCTTCTCGCACAGTAATATCTAACGGGGTCAGTGGGCTGTCACCATAGCGTAAGCTCTGTTGGACACGTCGACGATCTGCATTCGATAATGGAGTTAAGGTACGGAACTTCCAATCAGGCCGCGTGGAAATAAAAATCACATCATCATTATCAGTGACCAAAATATCCTGCAGAGGATCGTTCCAATGATCTTCAACATCATTCAGGTCAATTTTAACAACAATCACACCAACAACTTCATCATGACTATAGATGGGATAACTGAAGAAATAGCCGCGTTGCTGTGATGTGGTTCCCAATGCGAAATAACTCCCAGCACCCCCAGCGACAGCATCTTTAAAATAGGGTCGAAAGCTAAAGTTGCCACCAATAAATGAGCGCTCCATCGACCAATTACTGGAAGCGACGGTTAACCCTTCACTATTCATCAAGTAGGTGTCAGAGGCCCCAATGATTTCATTCACTTCTTCTAGAAACAGATTTAATCGACGTTTATGCTCATCACTGTCAGGATGTGGAAGAATACTCAGCAGATCTGGATGAGTAGAAAGCAGTTTGGGAAGGTCTTTAAAACGATCCATTTTTTGCTGAACAGTGATGATGTAGCGGTTAAGATCCGCCTCTGTTTTGTGCTGAAGTGTTTGCAAAGCCTGATGTCGACTTATCGACGCCGTTTGAAGCATCAACACTACAAACAATGCTAAGACGCTCAGTAAAATAACAAATTTGGAGGTGGCGCTGGTTTTCGCGACCTGAGCATAGGGTTTCATCATGATATCCAGATGTGCACGTGTAATTCTTAGGTAGAGTTGAACTCTATCGTTATAATACTAGTCGTAAGCCCTTAACTTTTCGCTATTGAAATCGCCACGGAGTCCCTATGTTAAAGCGTACAAAAATTGTTGCAACGCTGGGTCCATCAACTGACCAGGACGGAATACTCGAGCGTTTACTCAGGGCTGGAGTGAATGTGTTTCGATTAAATTTTTCCCATGGTACCACATCTGACCATCGGCGGCGTGTTGAAGCTGTTCGAGAAGCGTCACGCAAAACGGGTATTGCCGTTGCGTTAATGGGCGACCTTCAAGGCCCTAAAATTCGCATTGCTCGATTCAAAGAATCAAAAATCACACTCAATACAGGTGACACATTCACCCTGGATGCGTCAATGGATCCAGCATCAGGCAATCAACAGGCCGTGGGGATCGATTATAAAGCGCTACCCAATGACTGCCAGGTTAACGATATATTGCTTCTGGATGATGGTCGACTACAACTTGAAGTGACGGCTATCGAAGGCCCCAAAATTCATACTCAGGTACTCATGGGTGGCCTTTTATCAAACAACAAAGGTATCAACCGTATGGGTGGCGGGCTATCGGTCGATGCCCTGACTGATAAAGATCGCTTTGACATCAAATTTGCATCAGAAATCGAGTTTGATTACATCGCTGTATCCTTTCCCAGGAGTGCGGAGGACTTACTGGAAGCTAAACGCCTGCTGGATAAGGTCCAAAGTCGTGCCGAAATCATTGCTAAAATCGAACGCGCTGAAACAGTGACTGATCATCAAACACTTGATGATATTATTTTGGCATCCGATGGCGTCATGGTCGCACGAGGCGATTTAGGGGTAGAGATAGGTGATGCGCAACTGATCGGCGTGCAAAAGCATCTTATCCGCCGAGCACGCGAATTAAATCGAGTCGTGATCACCGCCACTCAGATGATGGAAACGATGATCCATAACCCTTTTCCAACCCGTGCTGAAGTGTTTGATGTTGCCAATGCCATACTGGATGGCACTGACGCCGTGATGTTGTCCGCTGAAACTGCGGCAGGTGAATATCCGGTTGAGGTCGTGGATGCAATGACGCGTATCTGCCAAGGAGCAGAAAAGCATCAGCTATCTGCCCCTGTACCCACCTCTCCCAGCAAACCCTGTGAGCGAATGGATCAAGCTATTGCGCGATCAGCCATGTACACAGCGAACGGACTCATGGGCGTCAGAGCCATCATCTGTTTAACGGAGTCTGGGTCCACGCCTTTATGGATGTCCCGGATTCG
>SLCQ01000019.1 GCA_007125745.1 Nitrincola sp. | reverse complement strand
TCAATCGGGCGACCCCGATCGTATGATCTATGAACCTGTGGCCATCTCAACTCGCGTAGCTTCCTCTTTTTTACGCGTGGGACAACTGGAGCTTTTTGCTCGTCGCGCCAAACATCAAGCTCACCCACAGGCATTGGCCGAACTGGAGGCGATCGTATTGCATGCCATTGACAGAGAATATGCAGACGAAATCGACCCTTCCCTAGCACTTGAACAGAAAGCACTGGAACAGAAACTGCTCCGATTTGCCGAGTCGTTTCGATCTCGACTTATCAGGTTGGTCACTCACTGGATACGTGTTGGCTACTGTCAGGGCAACTTTAACAGTGATAACTGCGCCGTGGGTGGATATACCCTGGACTATGGCCCTTATGGTTTTTGCCAAGCTTTTCATCCCTATTTTCAACCCTGGACTGGCGGTGGTCGTCACTTTTCTTTTCTGTATCAACCTGTCGCCGCCGAGCGCAATTTTCAATCCTTCTGTAGCGCATTACGTCCTTTAATCGATCCAGATTCACAAGCCTTTGAACAGCTAGGTAAGATTGAGAAAGACTTTTCTACACTCATGCAAAGTTCACTTGAGTCCATGTGGGCGAAAAAACTAGGGATAGCCCACTATGATGCAGAGTTGTTCACTGAACTATTCGCATTGATGATGCAAACACCTGTGGATTACACCCTTTTCTTCCGAGAACTATCAAACTTGCCCGAGACACTCGCGCCTTTAAAAAACAGTTTTTATACTGAACTGAATCCTGAATCGACTTCAACAGCATTGGAAAAACGCTGGCAGAACTGGTTTGTCCAGTGGCAACAGCATATTGCAGAGCAGTTAAACACCAGTTCACGTGAAGCGCTATCAGCGCAGTTGAAGCAAACAAACCCTAAATTCACCTTGCGTGAGTGGTTAGTTGCGCCAGCCTATCAGCAAGCCGCTGAAGGTCGATATGATCTGGTTCGCGAGCTTCAACAGGTCGTTACACATCCTTATGATGAACAATCAGCCAATGTCACCCGCAAATATTATCAGCGACAGCCGTTCAAATTCTTTGATGTAGGGGGAATATCGCACTATAGTTGTTCATCTTAAGAATCAAAGAAGTCTCTTCTGAAGTCACTTCATTAAAGGATGAGCGGATGGATGATTGTAAAGATCTAGAATTAGTGCTTCGTTCACGCACGCCCATAGTTGTCGTTGAAACACATGAAGAAACTAGAGTTCTTGAACTGTTGCAACCTATTGCTGGACGGATGACAATTCCATTATTTCGCTGGTCAGTGACTGAAGGATTACAACGTTTAGATCGGGAAATGGCCGCTCAAAAGCATAATAGCGACCCAGCGGCCGTATTAGGTCATATTCGAAGTGCCAAAGCCGCCGGACTTTATACACTGCTCGACTTTCACCCCTATCTCGACAACCCGATGAATGTCAGGATGCTGAAGGACATCGCTCTGGAAGCTGAAAGTTGGGGAGTAACCTTGATCTTGCTCAGCCATGAGTTAACCCTGCCGGGAGAGTTAGAGCGCTACAGTGCCCGTTTCGAGCTTGCGCTACCCAGCCCTAACGCTTTAAAACGCATGATTAATGAAGTAGCACGAGAATGGAGCAGTTCTAATCCCGGTCAACGTGTTAGAGCAGACTCAACCGCTGTCGATATGCTGGTTAAGAACCTGGCCGGTTTACCCATCTTGGACGCACGCCGCTTAGTGCGAAACGCCATTTTTCTGGACGGTGCCATCACGCAAGAAGACATTCCCGCGGTGATGCAAGCCAAATACCGTTTACTTGAAAATGATGGTGCATTGACCTTTGAATATGATACCGCTCGCTTTTCTGATTTGGGCGGTATGAAGCACTTAAAATCCTGGTTGGAACGCCGCGCTGTATCCTTTGGAGCCACTCCACCACCTGGTTTAGAAGCCCCTAAAGGCATTATGTTATTGGGTGTCCAGGGTTGTGGTAAAAGTCTGGCCGCTAAGTCGGTCGCCGGCAGTTTTGGTGCTCCTTTGTTACGCTTAGATTTTGGTGCTTTATATAACAAGTATCATGGCGAAACCGAACGAAATCTTCGCGATGCCTTGCGCACCGCTGAAGTGATGGCACCTTGTGTACTCTGGATAGATGAAATTGAAAAGGGTCTTGGATCAGATTCAGGTGAAGGCTCAGGAACCTCTAAACGTGTATTAGGGACTTTACTCACCTGGATGGCCGAGAAAAAAGAGCCGGTTTTCATCGTCGCCACAGCAAATGATATTTCAGCACTCCCCCCTGAGCTAGTTCGTAAAGGCCGCTTTGATGAGATCTTCTTTGTGGATCTACCTGATGCCTCAGCACGCTTTAATATCCTTGAAGTTCACCTTAAACGCCGTCAGTTAGAGCCTAAAGAGTTTGACCTTTCGCTCTTAGTGCCTGCTTCAGAGGGCTTTTCCGGGGCTGAGTTAGAACAAGCTGTTGTGTCAGCACTCTATCAATCCTATGGCATGAACCAGCCCGTCAATACTGACATGCTATTGAATGAAATTCAGCAAACGAGGCCCTTATCTGTGGTAATGGCGGAGAAAATTGCCGAGCTCAGGCATTGGGCATCACAGCGTACCGTGCCCGCTGATTGAATTTCATTCTAAAAAATCACTGCTTTCGTTGACAAGAGACAGGCTGACTACTGGAAAACCCTGATATTTAGAACTAGGTTTAAAGATATCTAGGCTGAGCATCAGGAGTTTGGGATGAGCCGGAAACAGTTAACCTTGGATGGCAACGAAGCTGCGGCAAGGATTGCTCATGCCACTAATGAGGTGATTGCTATTTACCCCATTACACCCGCCTCGGTGATGGGCGAAGTAGCCGACACACTCTCTGCCGAAGGGCAAACCAATCTTTGGGGTGCCGTTCCAAAAATCGTTGAAATGCAAAGCGAAGCAGGTGCCGCCGGTACCCTTCATGGTGCTTTACAGGCCGGATCGCTCTGCACCACCTTTACGGCATCACAGGGTTTACTCTTGATGCTACCCAATATGTACAAAATAGCCGGTGAGTTAACACCGACGGTTTTTCATATTGCGGCTCGCTCCTTGGCCGCACAAGCCTTGTCTATCTTCTGCGACCATAGCGATGTAATGTCAGCTAGGGGGACAGGTTTTGCCATCTTAGCTTCAAATACGGTTCAGGAAGTTCAGGATATGGCCTTAATTGCTCAGGCGGTGTCCTTAAAAAGCCGCATACCTGTTTTGCACTTTTTTGATGGGTTTCGTACCTCTCATGAAATCGCCAAAATTGACACCTTGAACGATGAAGAGATGCTGAGCTTACTCGATGAAGAGGCGATACGTCAGCATCGAGAACGGGCAATGACCCCCGATCACCCCGTCATCCGTGGCACCTCACAAAATCCCGATGTCTACTTTCAAGCGCGAGAAACGGTTAATCCCTACTATGAGCAGTTTAGCCAACACCTCGAGCAGGTCATGACATCTTTTAGCGAAATGACAGGCCGTCACTACCAACCCTATGAATATTATGGTGCGGAAGATGCTGAAGAATTAATCATTCTGATGGGTTCTGCCATTCAAACGGTTCAAGAAACCCTAGATCACTTGAACGCCAATAATGCAAAAACCGGCGTCTTGGCGATTCGCTTGTTTCGGCCTCTAGACTCGACAAAACTCTTAGCCTGTTTACCTAAAACAGTGAAGTCGATAGCCGTGTTAGATCGTTGTAAGGAACCCGGCAGTGATGGCGAACCGCTCTTCAAAGATATAGTGACCCTCATATCGCTAGCTGTTGCACAGGGTAGAGCTCCTTTTTCTCAACTACCGAGAATCTGTGCTGGACGTTATGGACTCTCGTCTAAAGAGTTCACACCCGGCATGGTCAAAGCCATCTTTGAGATGCTAAAAGAACCCGTGCTTAAGCAAGGCTTCACCATCGGCATCCAAGATGATGTTAACTTCACTTCATTGAGCTGGGATCATGAGTTTAGAACCCAAGCTAGTCAGGAAGCCACCAGTGCACTCTTTTATGGTTTAGGTGCCGATGGCACCGTCAGCGCGAACAAGAATGCGATCAAGATCATCGGCGAACACACTGATCTTAAGGTGCAAGGCTATTTTGTATACGACTCCAAAAAATCGGGTGCCATGACGATTTCGCACCTGCGCTTTAGCCCAAAACCTATTCGCTCGGCGTATCTCATTCAGGATAACGAGGCCAAGTTCATTGCCTGTCACCAGAGTGTTTTTTTAGCGCGTCAGGATCTCTTAGATGCAGCCGCTCCCCAAAGTACCTTTTTACTGAACACCTCAACACCACCTGATCAGGTGTGGGACAGCCTGCCTAGGGGCATTCAACGCAGCCTAATTGATAAACAGATGCGTTTTTATGTCATCGATGCCTATGCGCTAGCTGATAAGCTCGCTATGGGAAGACGCATCAATACCATCATGCAAAGCTGCTTTTTTGCCATCACTGAACTGTTACCGCAAGAAACCGCCCTTCAAGCGATGAAAACGGCGGTAGCAGAAAGCTATGGCAGTAAGGGTGGACGTATTATCGAGATTAACTGTGCGGCAATCGATCAAGCGCCTAACTATTTACATCAAGTCACTGTGCCAAAACAGGTTAATGCAACTGAATCGATCCACGCCTCTATTCCTGACACAGCGCCAGAATTTGTTCATCAAGTCACCGCTCGACTAATTGCAGGGGAAGGTAATCTCATACCGGTTAGTTTGTTGCCAGCAGATGGCACTTGGCCGACAGCCACTTCACAGTGGGAAAAACGTAATATCGCCTTGGAAATTCCAGTTTGGGATACTGAACTCTGTATCCACTGTGGTAAGTGCCCGCTGGTCTGTCCACACAGCGCTATTCGCAGCAAAATATTTGATCCTGAATCCTTAGGTGAAGATCCTCCAGAACACTTCCTGCACAGCCCCGTCAAAGGTAAAGAGTTTCCAGAGGGGTATCATATCAGCTATCAAGTAGCGCCCGAGGACTGTACTGGCTGTGGGCTGTGTGTAGATATCTGCCCAATCAAGGATAAAACCCAACCGGGTCGCCGCGCCTTAAACATGCAGCCACTATCCAAAAACCTATTAGCGCAAGAAAAGCAGCATTGGAACTATTTCCTCAAGATTCCAGAATATGATCGCAGCAAACTTCGTACCGGCGTCATAAAAGAAGCGATGTTGACTCAGCCCTTATTCGAGTTTTCGGGAGCTTGTGCAGGCTGTGGTGAAACACCCTATCTACGACTAGCCAGTCAGCTTTTTGGTGATCGAATGTTGATCGCCAATGCCACCGGATGCTCTTCCATCTATGGTGGCAACTTGCCCACGACACCTTGGTGTCAGAATAGTGAAGGACGCGGGCCTACTTGGAACAACTCGCTATTTGAGGACAATGCCGAGTTCGGCTTAGGAATGCGTCTCGCTGTCGATCATCAAGGTGCTTACGCTCAACACCTTTTACAAGCCCTATCAAGTGAACTCAATAGCGAGCTGATTAACGCGTTAATGCATGCGGATCAATCGGACGAAACAGGTATTTATCAGCAGCGTGAGCGTGTTATTGAACTCAAAGCGTGCTTGGCAAGACTTACCTCGACTAAGGCGCGTGAGCTTGAAACCCTAGCCGACCAACTGGTGAAAAAGAGTGTATGGATAGTCGGTGGTGATGGCTGGGCCTACGATATTGGCTTTGGTGGATTGGATCATGTCTTGGCCTCGGGCGAGAACGTCAACATTCTGGTTTTAGATACCGAAGTTTATTCAAATACAGGTGGTCAAACCTCTAAAGCGACCCCTCGTGGCGCGGTAGCAAAATTCTCTGCTGGAGGTAAAGCCACTGCCAAAAAAGACCTTGCTATGATCGCCATGAGTTATGAAAACGTTTACGTTGCGCAAGTTGCCTATGGTGCGAAAGACCTACACACCCTAAAAGCCTTTATTGAAGCGGAATCCTTTGACGGCCCTTCACTGATCATTGCTTACTCACCCTGTATTGCATGGGGTAATGATATGATACACAACCATCAGATGCAGGATTTGGCCGTCAGAAGCGGTCATTGGCCATTACTTCGCTATGACCCAAGGCGTTTAGCTGCGGGAGATAATCCACTGCAACTGGATTCTAAGCCTCCGTCTGTCGCCTATCGTGAGTTTGCCGGAAGTGAAACGCGCTTTAGCATGTTGTGGCGCAGTCATGAGCAGGATGCTGAACGATATCTACAAGCCTCACAACAGGAATCACAGCGGCATTATCAACACTATGCCCAGCTCGCCGCACTGACGCCAGATGTCGAGAAAAAGGAGTAAGTCATGAGTCTGCAAACCCAATATTTAGGCATGACACTGGCAAATCCCATAGTGCCCTCTGCTTCACCCCTGAGTCGTGACCTTGCAACCTGCTGTCAATTGGAAGATGCTGGCGCCAGCGCTTTGGTGATGTATTCCCTGTTTGAAGAAGAACTACACAGTCACCACGCAAAGCAGTTACAGCTCATGGAATCTAGGGAGATAGGACACAGCGAAGCCAGCCACTTTCTGCCGATACAGACACAACCTTCTTTCGCCTTAGAGCAATATTTAAATCAGATACAGGCACTTAAACAACGTTTAGCCATTCCCATTATCGCCAGCCTTAATGGTACAACCTCGGATGGTTGGATCAGCATAGGCCAGCAACTGGTTGAAGCGGGTGCTGATGCGCTGGAGCTCAATATCTACCTTGTCGCTGCCGATCCAAGGCAGAGTGCATCTGAGATTGAAGCGGGCTATCTAAGCTTGATTAAAGAACTGCGTCAAAAGGTCCAGTGTCCTATCGTCGTGAAGCTTTCCCCTTTTTTTAGTGCTCTCGGGCACTTTGTAAAACAGCTAGAAGCAACAGGCGTGCAAGGTGTATCTCTATTCAATCGTTTTTATCAGCCGGATATCGATCCCGACAGCCTTAGAGTCCAGTCGTGTATTCATCTTTCACGATCTGAAGATGCCCTTTTAACCATGCGCTGGTTAGGTATCCTTTTTGGTAAAACCCAGTTAACCTTGGCCGCGACAGGCGGCATCCATACAACCGATGACGCGGTTAAAATGCTACTTGCCGGTGCGGATGTGACTCATCTGTGCAGTGCGTTACTTTTACAAGGCCCCAGCCTTCTCACTCAACTACTGGCTGGAATAGAGCAGTGGCTTGAAGAAAGCCCCTATGAGTCTTTAGAGCAAGCTAAGGGCGTGTTATCTCATCTGCACACCAACGAGCCCATGCTCTATGAGCGCGCCAGTTACGTAGAATTGCTCAAAACAGGGCGTTACGCTTAAGTAGCGCCTATTGATGTGGATTAATCAGATAGCAAATCAGGAGTTCAATTGTGATTGATGAAGAAACGTTAACCGCCTTGAAAATCGCCTTTACCTTTATGCCGCACCCTGTTGACATTACTAAGTTTGAGTATGGTGATGATGCTGACAGAGTGCGTGATCAGGTGAATTATGTGCGCGAAATACTTCTGTCTCAGGGCGTAGATCCGGATGAGGTACAGGGTGATATCAATCCAGATTCAACACCCAATTCTTGCTACTAGTAACGGTTATGATGCCTGCTCTGCAAGTACCGCTTCAATGATAGGCGCATTGGCTTCCGGGAAGTCGTAGTCGGTAATAGTGTTAGGTGATACCCAGGCGATAGGTTGACCTTCTCGGCCTATCGCTTCGCCCTGAAATGCTGTCACACGACATACATCCAACAAAACCGAGCGTTCTGGATAGTGGTGGGTAATTTGAATAAAGGGAGATGCGGTAATCTGGCTAATTCCTAGCTCTTCTTTAAGTTCTCTCGCGAGCGCTTTTAACAAGCTTTCTCCCGTTTCAACCTTACCACCGGGGAACTCCCAGAGCCCACCTTGATGCTTATGCTCAGGTCGACGGGCAATCAAAATGTCGCCGTCGCTGTTGTAAATAACAGCGGCGGCGACATGAAGTAAGGGAGTTTTATCAAGCATAGGTCAGTGTCTATATGTCAGATTATGAGCGGTATTCCGCATTAATTTTTACGTAGTCGTGAGAAAGATCCGTCGTCCACACTGTTTCTGAAACCTGACCTCGGTTTAAGGAAACCACAATACGTATCTCTTCCTGATCCATCACCGCTTGGCCTTGCTCTTCTGTATAGCTGGATGCACGACCACCTTGCTCGACTATCATCACATCACCCAACCAAATAGTGACAGCATTAACATCCAGATTGGCAACACCCGCTCTTCCTACACAGGCAAGAATACGCCCCCAATTAGGATCACTGGCGAAAAGCGCTGTTTTAACTAGGGGCGAATGGGCAATCGTATAAGCGACATCAAGCGCTTCTTGGCTGGTGGTGGCATGATCCACACGTATTTCGACAAACTTGGTGGCCCCTTCACCGTCTTTAACAATAGCCTGGGCGATCTCTAGCATCACCTCACGTAACGCCGATACAAACCTGTCCAGCAATTCACTATCGTCAGGGTTGATACTCACACCCGACTGACCCGTGGCGACCAGCATGCAAGCGTCGTTGGTTGAGGTATCCCCATCCACTGTAATGCGATTAAAGGACTGCTCATTAACTTGGCTTAGCAATGTTTGAAGCAAAGCTGGGTCAACCTGTGCATCCGTTGCAACATAACCCAACATCGTTGCCATATTGGGCATGATCATACCTGAACCTTTCGATATACCGGTGATGGTAAAGGGTTTACCTTGATGCTCAAGTACCACACTATGCCCTTTGGGACGTGTATCCGTGGTCATAATGCCATAGGAGGCTTCTAGCCAATGATTTTCATCCAAGTCCTCAATCGCGTCATCCAGCGCGGCTAGAATTTTTTCAACAGGCAAAGGTTCACCAATAACACCCGTTGAATAGGGTAGTACACTTTCGACGGAGATTTGCGTTTTCGCCGCCAGGGCTTCGCAACAGCGCTTTGCATCTTGCAACCCCTGTTGCCCTGTTCCTGCGTTAGCATTTCCGGTATTAACTAGGAAATAGCGAGGCTGACTTTGAGTCGCCAGATGTTGTTTTGCGAGCACCACCGGTGCGGCACAAAATTGATTGCGCGTGAAAACGGAGGCCACCGATGAGCCCTCAGCAATCTGCATAACCACTAGATCACGGCGACCCGGTTTCTTGATTCCCGCCGACGCAATGCCCAAACGAAACCCCTTAACCGGATTCAGCTTTAATGATTTTTCAGCCCCTACTGCCATTCATTTTTCCTCTTTGGCTTGACTAGATCTTGCCGTGACACTGTTTATATTTTTTACCTGACCCACACGGACAAGGCTCATTGCGTCCTACTTTAGGAACATCACGGACGAAAGGCTCTTGCTTTTCATTGCTACCAGGGGCATCTGAAGCTTGTTCGCCTTGTTGCATCGCACTGGCTTGCGAATGCTCAAAGTTCATTTTTTGACGCTCAGCCGCTTCTCGACGTTGACGCTCAATCGCTTCCACATCTTCCGGCTCACGCACTTTCACATGACTGATGATACGCACGACATCTTTCTTGATATTTTCCAATAAGTTTTGGAAAAGCTGGAAAGATTCGCGCTTATATTCCTGCTTTGGATTTTTTTGGGCATAACCGCGCAAGTGAATACCCTGGCGAAGCAGATCCATAGTTTGCAGATGCTCTTTCCAAAGCGTGTCCAGAACTTGAAGCATCACTTGCTTTTCAAATAAACGCATGGTTTCAGCGCCAACTACAGTCTCTTTTTCTTGGTAGCGCGCATATATCTCTTCTTGAATACGACGACGAAGCGGTTCTTCATGCAACTTATCATCTTCATCCAACCATTGTTGTATCGGTAACTCAATAGCAAACTCAGATTGAATCGCTTTTTCAAGGCCTGGCACATCCCAGGTCTCTGAAATACTTTCTGGTGCAATATGTTCGCTAATGGTGTTGTCAATCACCTCATCACGTATCGCATTAATAGTTTCAGAAATATCATCGCTCGACATCAGTTCATTACGTTGATCATAAATCACCTGACGCTGGTCGTTGGCAACATCATCGTATTCGAGCAGGTTTTTACGTATATCAAAGTTACGACCTTCAACTTTACGCTGGGCTTTTTCAATAGCGTTACTGACCATTTTATGTTCGATCGCTTCGCCTTTTTCCATACCCAAGGCTTGCATAAACTGGCGAATGCGTTCAGAGGCGAAGATACGCATCAAATCATCTTCCATTGACAGGAAGAAGCGCGAAGAACCCGGGTCTCCTTGACGACCAGCACGACCACGTAGCTGGTTATCAATACGACGAGATTCATGTCGCTCCGTACCGATGATGTGCAAGCCACCGGCCTCAACCACTTGATCGTGACGTTGTTGCCAGTCTTTAGTAGCCGCTTCAATTTGCTCGGGCGTTGGGTTTTCCAGCTCGGCCAGTTCAGCCTCCAATTTGCCACCGAGTTTAATATCGGTACCTCGACCCGCCATGTTCGTTGCAATAGTGATGGCACCCGGACGTCCTGCATCTGCAATAATGCTGGCTTCACGACCATGATTTTTAGCGTTCAAAACATTGTGCTGAATTTTTTCTTTGGTCAGCATTTTTGACAATACTTCAGAGGACCCTACCGATGCAGTACCCACCAGAACAGGTTTTCCTTTTTCCTGACAGTAGCGTATCTCTTTAACGATGGCATTAAACTTTTCTTCAATCGTTAAGAACACCAAGTCATTGAGGTCTTCACGCTGTACAGGGCGATTGGTTGGAATCACCACGACGTCCAAGCCATAAATTTGGCGAAGCTCGAATGCTTCAGTGTCTGCGGTTCCTGTCATACCTGCGAGCTTTTCGTATAAGCGGAAGTAATTCTGGAAGGTTGTCGAAGCCAAAGTTTGGCTTTCTGTTTGAATTTTAACACCTTCTTTTGCCTCAACGGCTTGATGTAAACCTTCTGACCAACGACGACCTGGCATGACACGCCCAGTGTGCTCATCAACAATCACAACCTGCTGATTTTGCACAATATAATCTTTGTCTTTTTGGAAGAGATAATGTGCTCGTAAACCCGCTAACACATGATGCAGAAGGTTAAGGTTACCCGATGCATACAGGCTATCGTCTTCTTCTAGCAAGCCGTCTTCAATTAAGAGATCTTCAACAAGCTGATGCCCTGCTTCTGTCAATTCGACTGTGCGATTTTTCTCATCCACCACAAAGTGTTCGTCGATAACCTGCGTGTCATCTTTAACATCAATTTCACCAAAGAACTGTTTCAGCTTTGGAATAAGCGTATTGATGCGAGC
Organism: Nitrincola sp.; assembly: GCA_007125745.1. Classification (GTDB taxonomy): domain Bacteria; phylum Pseudomonadota; class Gammaproteobacteria; order Pseudomonadales; family Balneatricaceae; genus Nitrincola. Next base: position 19,114 of record SLCQ01000019.1, on the reverse strand, counting down.
ATACATCGCCGAACTGTCTTCAGCCGGACCCGAGATGATCAAAGGCGTACGCGCCTCATCGATCAGGATAGAGTCCACCTCATCGACGATGGCAAAATTGAAGCCCCTTTGCACCTTATCATCCGCACTGAAGGCCATATTATCGCGCAAATAATCGAAGCCAAACTCATTGTTGGTACCATAGGTAATGTCACAAGCGTATGCATCACGTTTGGTTGCATTGTCCTGACCCGACACAATGACACCGACACTTAAGCCAAGTGCTTCATATAAGGGTCTCATCCATTCGGCATCACGACTGGCAAGATAGTCGTTGACGGTGACAACATGCACACCCTTACTGCTGATAGCATTGAGGTAGGCCGCTAGCGTAGCAACCAGGGTCTTACCCTCACCTGTTTTCATTTCAGCGACTTTACCGTCATGTAGTGTGATACCACCGATCATTTGCACATCAAAATGACGGAGCCCCATGACTCTGCGAGAGACTTCTCGCACGGTTGCAAAGGCTTCGGGCAGCAATTTGGTTAGTGACTCACCAGCTTCATGACGTTTACGGTAATCCTCAGTGAGAGCTTTTAGTTCATCATCACTGCGCTCTTCCATTTGCGCTTCCAATGCATTGATCTCTTTGACGATCCGCCCCATACGTTTGAGTTCGCGATCGTTTTTACTTCCGAATACCTTTTTCAACAGTGATGTGAGCATAATTCAACTTTTACCGTCTTTGTGTGTTTATTCGCTCTGCGCTCTTCGCAGAGTCGATCTTCTATTCTACTATGAATTTTACAGATAATTGTGATCTAGGTGCTAATGTTCAAGCCCATAATCAAAAAAAGCCGGACAAACTGCCGGCTTTTTGTGTTTCACTTCTGATCGGATGGTCGTAAATCCGCTTTTCTATCTCAGATAGCCACTGCCGGACGCAAGAATGCAATAGGTGATGGTTGTTCAACCTCTTCATAGGTCACAAGCTCGTAGGCATCTTCCGTTTGTAGTAACTTTCTAAGCAATAGATTGTTAAGATGGTGCCCCGATTTATAACCAAAATATTCGCCAATGAGACTGTTACCTACAAGATACAGATCGCCCACCGCATCCAGCATTTTGTGCTTAACAAACTCATTTTCGTAACGAAGGCCTTCTTCATTCAATACTTTAAAGTCATCCACCACGATGGCATTGTCGAAACTACCGCCAAGCGCTAGGTTTTGAGAGCGTAAAAATTCAATATCCCGCATGAACCCAAAGGTTCTGGCGCGACTCACTTCGCGCACAAACGAAGTAGTCGAGAAATCAAAGCTTGATTCTAAATGCTTATCAGTAAAAGCGGGATGATCAAATTCGATTCTAAAGCCCACCTTAAAGCCATCATAGGGTTTAAAGCTAGCGGACTTGCCATCCAGTTCGACCTTTACCTCTTTAAGGATTTTTACAAACTTTTTCGGTGCATTTTGCTCTTCAATACCAGCAGACTGAATCAAAAAGATGAATGGTGCAGCGCTACCATCCATAATAGGCACTTCTTCAGCGGTCAATTCAACATAAAGATTATCAATCCCCATACCAGCCAAAGCGGACATTAGGTGCTCTACCGTGGCGACACGCGCATCACCAACGGACAAGTTAGTTGACAGCACAGTATCGACTACATTTAACGCATGACCTGGTATTTCTGAGACAGGATCCAAATCAACGCGTCGAAACACAATACCTGTATTAATGGGCGCTGGGCGTAAGGTCAAGTAGACCTTTTTACCACTATGAAGCCCTATACCGGTTGCACGTATGCTAGTTTTGAGTGTACGTTGTTTGATCATCTCTACTCGCTAAATGAGATTATAATTAATCCTAAATGATAACAGATCTTACCTAGATCGAGCAATTTAATCATGTCTTACCTTAGCCAGACATGAATCACCCTTAATTTAATCCGCTTGGCGTCTTAAAAAGGTTGGAATATCCAAGTCACCATAATCTTTGCGCTTACTTTCTTGATACTCAGGCTTATCTACTAAGGCTTCTTGTTTTTGACGACGCAAAACAGATGGCAATTCAATCTCCTCTTGTTTCGCTTCCACCTTCGGCGCATCGGATGCTACTAACTGAAACTCTTTTTCTTTAGGTCGATCAAGCCCTGTCGCCACTACAGTGACATGTAACTCACCATCCATCTCAGGATCGATGACAGTACCAACCACAACGGTGGCATCGGATGCCGCACAAGCCTCAACAATCTCACCTATTTCACTGTATTCGCCCAAACTCAGATCTAAGCCAGCAGTAATATTGACCAGAATGCCGCGAGCACCACTCAGGTCGATATCTTCCAGAAGGGGACTTCTAATCGCCGCATGAGCAGCTTCTTCCGCCCGTTTTTCACCTTTAGCGGAAGCTGTTCCCATCATCGCCATGCCCATTTCAGACATCACTGTTTTTACATCAGCAAAGTCAACATTGATCATACCGGTGCACGTAATCAGATCTGAAATGCCTTTAACTGCACCTTTTAGTACATCATTAGCACTGTTAAATGCATTGATAAGTGTGCAGTTTTTACCCAAAACTGAGATCAGTTTTTCGTTCGGAATAATGATCAGTGAGTCAACATTGTCACGTAGTTCACGAATACCCTCTTCAGCGATGAGCATACGCTTACGCCCTTCAAACTTGAATGGGCGTGTCACAACAGCAACGGTCAAAATCCCCATTTCTTTTGCAATTTGGGCAACAACCGGGGCGGCACCCGTTCCAGTACCACCGCCCATACCTGCGGTAATAAAGACCATATCTGCACCGTTTAGGCTTTCAGCGATGCGCTCTCGATCATCCAATGCCGCCTTGCGGCCAACTTCTGGATTAGCGCCAGCCCCTAACCCTTTGGTCATGCCACCGCCAATGTGTAAAGCCGTTCGTGTGGATAGTCGTTCAAGCGCTTGAGCGTCGGTATTGGCACAGATAAACTCAACCCCCTCAAGATCATCTGAAACCATGTGTTGCACAGCGTTACCACCGCCGCCACCAACACCAATGACTTTAATGACAGCTTCTTGAGGTACATTATCGATTAATTCAAACATTTTCTTCTCCCTTTACAGGCCTGCAATTACCTTCCGGCCCATCAACAATCGTAAATTCTATTAAAAATGACGCTTAAACCAGTCTTTGATACGACTCATCAAGTCACCCACTTGCGGTCGCTCCATTCGTTTGTCTCGCATTTCAGGTACGCTTTCTTTTGCGGTAGGCTTTTGCTCTGCCTTGGCATAGTGCAACAACCCAATACCTGTCGCATAAATTGGATTTTTCAGTAATGACTCCATACCTCTCACCCCTTGTGGTAGTGCTAGTCGAACTGGCATATGGAAAATTTCTTCTGCTAACTCAACGGCGCCCTCCATTTTTGAGGTACCCCCAGTCAGCACTATCCCTGCGGCAATTAAGTCTTCGAAGCCAGAACGACGAAGCTCTGCTTGCACCAGGGTGAATAACTCTTCATAACGTGGCTCTACTACCTCTGCCAGAGATTGGCGCGATAGATCTCTTGCTGGCCGATCCCCTACACTGGGCACTTTGATGGTTTCTTCAGGCTGAGCCAGTTGCGCTAGGGCACAGGCATATTTAATCTTAATTTTTTCAGCGTGCTGGGTCGGTGTACGAAGTGCCATCGCAATATCATTGGTTACTTGATCTCCTGCGATGGGAATCACTGCCGTATGACGAATAGAACCGTCTGTAAAGACCGCGATATCTGTTGTACCGCCACCAATATCGACAATGCAGACACCTAAATCCTTTTCATCTTCGGCCAACACGGCATAACTAGACGCCAGCTGTTCTAGTACGATGGCGTCCACTTCAAGCCCACAGCGACGAATACATTTATCCACATTCTGAATCGCATTGGTCGCCCCAGTCACAAGATGTACTTTGGCTTCTAAACGAACACCCGACATACCCAAGGGTTCTTTTATCCCCTCTTGCGTATCTATGAGGTACTCTTGTGGCAAAATATGCAGTATTCGCTGATCAGCAGGAATCGCTACAGCACGGGCGGCATCAATGACTCGTTCTAAGTCGTACTCTGACACTTCCCTGTCACGAACCGCTACGATTCCATGAGAGTTCAGGCTACTGATATGATTACCAGCAATCCCTACACTCACCGAGTGAATTTTACAGCCAGCCATAAGCTCTGCTTCTTCCACTGCACGCTGGATAGCGGATACCGTAGACTCAATGTTTACCACCACACCACGCTTCATCCCATGCGAGGGTTGCGAACCAACACCGACGATTTCGATACTGCCATCTGCACATACTTCACCGACTAGGCACACCACCTTTGATGTGCCAATATCGAGAGCAACGATCATATTGTGATCTGTCGTTGCGCGTTTATCCTGCATCTTCCTGCCTCTCTTCAGTGCGCCATCTCACGGCGACACCATTGGTATATCGAATATCAATTTGTTCAATTTGATCTGCTTTATCAGCTAACTGAGCATCATAGATACTCAGAAAACGACGTAGCCTTGGCATCAACTGCTCACGCCCCGCCACCAGGTGTATGCCATTATCCAATTCCAGATTCCAAGCCCCACGACTCTCCAATGTGAGACTTTGAATGCGGATGCCATAACTGGAAAACAATGCGCTCAAATCATGGTACTGAGCAATAATGGCTCGCGTTTCGTGTGCAGGACCATTAAGTCGGGGGAGAAACTCATACCCCGCACTCAGGTCTGGCCAAAAAATATCACCTTGGTGATTCAGCAACCCTCTTTCTCCCCAGCGTGCTACAGGCACCTGTTCGGCAATACTGACTTCAATCGCAGCTGGCCATTGGCGTCTCACATCAGCCATGTGCACCCAAGGATTTGCCAAGGCCTCATCCCTTAAGGTTCGAACATCTAATGACAGCAAAGGTGCTCTTATCTCTTGTGCCAATTGTGTTGCCAGTTCCTGTCCATCCAAGTGTCTTGTTTGCCCTTTTATACTGACTTCACTGACTGGCTGGTCTAGCCACGCCAGCGCCTTATCCGCAACAAGCATCATCACCATCACAAACACAACACATGAAATCAGTACTAAAGTAACTTGCTTGGTAATCAACTGAGCGTCTTGTGTCTCTTGAACTGATCTGCGCACGGCAACCGCTCCACGAATCGGCTTAGCCGGTTCAGGTTGCGGTTTTAACCAAGGCAGAGACAAGTTCATTTCACTCCTCCCTATCGCAACGAGCGGTGCGAAGTATTTCCACGACCAGTTCAGCAAAGCTAATACCCGCCTGCTTTGCCGCCATTGGAACCAAACTATGATCCGTCATGCCAGGTAAGGTGTTGACCTCCAGTAACTGGAATTGGCCATCACTGTCCATCATCAAATCAACACGGCCCCAGCCTCGACATCCGACAGCATGAAAAGCCGTTAGCGCTAACGCTTCCAGCTCCTTATAACGGTCATCATTGAGCTGGTGATCAAACAGATAACGTGTATCGTTTGCTTCATACTTGGCGTTAAAGTCATAGAAATCATGTGTGGTTTCTAAACGAATGACTGGCAGTAGCTGATCATTCAAGATCGCCATGGTGTATTCGGCACCTTGAATCCACTGTTCAGCAATCACTTGATTGTCGTATTGAGCGGCTTCTGCATAAGCATCTTGTAGTTGCTGAAGGTTTTGTACTCGGCTCATACCGATGCTGGAACCCTCGTGCACTGGCTTAACCATTAAGGGGAAACCCAGAGTTTGAGCGACTTGATGAAAATCCGTTTTGTTGTTCAGTTCAGCAAAGGCTGGTGTGGGATAGCCGGCTCCCATCCAAAGTTGCTTACAGCGAAGTTTATCCATACCCAAAGCAGACGCCGCTACACCACTTCCGGTGTAGGGCTTTTTCATCATTTCCAGTAGCCCCTGAAGGGTGCCGTCTTCACCGCCACGCCCATGTAAAATCAGAAATGCACAATCAAATTCGGCGTTCAACAGTTGCTCTACTGGGTCTGCTCCTTCAGCACATAGATCGATTGCAAATGCATTAACACCTGCCACCTGCAAACCTTTCAATACTTCTGAGCCACTTTTGAGTGATATGGAGCGCTCGGCCGAATCTCCACCCATCAGGACTGCGACACGACCGATAGCATCTCGCTCTTTAACGCTGATACTGAATAGACTCATGACGACTCCTCCACAGGTTCGCGCAAATCTAATTGACTAAGGCGATGGGCTAAGCTGGTAATATCACCTGCACCTTGTGTCAGCAACAGATCTCCTGGACGAAGAAGGGTCTTTAATAAATCGGACAGGTCATCAGTCGACTCAACAAACACGGGTTCAACGCCGCGTTGACGAATAGAACGGCATAAGCTTCGCGTATCAGCGCCTGGAATCGGTTGCTCTCCAGCCGCATATACATCTAGCATTAAGAGCAGGTCTGTTTCTGATAACACACGAACAAAGTCCTCATATAGATCACGTGTTCGCGAGTATCTATGGGGTTGATAGATCATTACTAAGCGGCGCTCGGGCCACCCATCTCTAATCGCTTGAATAACCGCTTCCACTTCTCGTGGATGGTGACCATAGTCATCAACGAGTGTCACGCTACCGTCATTAACGGATACTTCACCCAAAATTTGAAAGCGTCGTCCAACGCCTTCAAAGCGTTGCAGTGCATTGGCAATCGCTTCGTCACTAATCCCTTCATCTGTTGCAACAGCGATGCAGGCCAGAGCATTCAATACATTGTGTCGGCCTGGCATGTTCAGGGTAACCTGTAATTCACTATGACCCGCAGGACGCACAACAGTAAAGTGGGTTTGCAAACCATTCATTTGCAAATGGGTGGCACGAAAATCTGCGCCTTCATTAAAACCATAGGTCAATATTGGTCGACTCACATTGGGCAGAATTTCGGTAACGACCGGATCATCCGTACACAGCACGGCCAAACCATAGAAAGGCAGGTTGTGTAGAAAATTCACAAAGGTCTGTTTTAAGACATTAAAATCACCACCATAGGTATCCATATGGTCTGCATCTATGTTGGTAACAATGGCCACCATGGGTTGAAGATGAAGAAACGATGCATCACTTTCATCAGCTTCGGCCACAAGATAACGACTTCCACCTAATTGGGCATTGGTACCGGCACTGTTTAATCGGCCACCAATGACAAAGGTTGGGTCTAGATTTGCCTCTGCCATCATGGAAGCCAGCAAACTGGTTGTAGTGGTTTTACCATGCGTACCGGCGACTGCAATTCCATGACGGTAGCGCATTAATTCTGCCAACATTTCCGCTCGACGAACCACCGGAATACGTTGCTGTCTTGCCGCCTTTAATTCTGGGTTTTCTTCGGACACAGCGGTGGAAATGACAACCACATCAGCATTGCGAATGTTCTCTTCTTGATGTCCTATGGTGATCAAGGCGCCTAAAGACGCGAGCCGGTCAGTGACCACTGAGTCTTTCATATCTGAACCACTGATACGATAGCCCTGATTCAGCAGTACTTCCGCGATTCCACACATACCCACACCACCAATACCGATAAAGTGTATTTGGCGTATACGGCGCATCTCTGGAACTTCGTAAATACCTACACTGCCGTTTTTACTCATGCCATTACCTCTAAACACACATCTGCAAGCTGTTGGCCTGCGTTTGGCTTACCTTGTTTACGTGCCAACTTAGCCATGGTTAGAAGTTGCTCTCGTTGATTTAACTGTTCAAATAGCTCGAGCAACTTTTCAGTGGATAAGGCGTCTTGCTGTATTAATACGGCTGCACCTGCATTGACTAGAAACTGTCCATTGGCCGTTTGATGATCATCTACAGCAAAGGGGAAAGGCACTAAGATGGAGGCAACCCCAGCAATGGCTATTTCGCTCACTGTTAGCGCACCCGAGCGACAAACCACCAGATCAGCCCAAGCAAAGGCTTCATCCATTTTGTCGATGAACGGAACAACCTTTGCCTGAACATTGGCAGACGCATAAATTTGCTGGGTTGCCTTCAAATGCATAGGTCCAGTTTGATGCCAAACCTCAGGACGCTGGTCTGTTGGTAATTCAGCGAAGGCAAGTGGCAATTTTTCATTGATTGCTTTAGCCCCTAAACTACCACCGACAATCAATACCCGAATCGGACCCTGTCTATCTTGCATACGAACACTGGGATCTGGTAACTCTAAAATGGGTCCCCGAACAGGGTTACCAATGGTTTCTTTTTCACCACATTCATCGAAGGCACCGGGAAAAGCTTGTAGCACACGGGTTGCTGTTCTCGCTAACACCTTATTTGTCATTCCAGGGATCGCATTTTGTTCATGAATCACCACAGGAATGTTCATCAACCAAGCCGCTAGCCCTCCTGGTCCAGATGCAAAACCACCCATACCCAATACCGCATCAGGCTTTACTTGTTTCAGTACTTTGCGTGCTGCCCACAAGGCTTTTAAAAGATTGAAGGGTGCTGTCAAAAGTTTTAGGGGACCTTTACCCCTTAATCCCGCGACAGGAATCGTATTGAGTGGAATACCCGCTTCAGGTACGACACGTGCTTCTATTCCTTTATCGGTTCCAAGCCACTCCACTTCTACACCCTGTTGCCGAAGCAAATCAGCTGTCGCTAAGGCAGGAAAAACATGACCACCCGTTCCGCCAGCCATCACTAAGAGTCGTTTTGGATTAGTTTGACTCATGCACGCACCCTCCTAGTAGATTGCTTGGTCACTTTCCTACCCGCGTTCTTCGACATCTCAATCATGGTTTCACGCTTTAGTTCAAAATCAATTCTTAAGATCATGGCTATCATAATGACCGACGCCAGCAAACTACTGCCCCCATAGCTTAAAAGAGGTAAAGTTAATCCTTTCGTTGGCAGAGCACCCACATTCACACCGATATTGATTAAAGCTTGCCCAGCAAAAATAAATGCGAAGCCATAGCAGACATATCCCATAAAAAGACGATGTTGTTTTTCAGCACGACGACCCACCACAAAAATTCGATAGATTAAAAAACAGTAAAGTAGCACTACCATCAGTGCACCGATCAAACCCAACTCTTCAGCCAAGATGGAATATATAAAATCAGTATGCGCTTCCGGTAAGTAAAAAAGCTTTTGAATACTGTTACCTAACCCCGTTCCAAACCATTCGCCACGTCCAAACGCTATTTGTGCTTGTGATAGCTGATATCCCGCACCGAAAGGGTCTGCCCAAGGATCCATAAATGATTTCAGGCGCTGGACACGATAGGGTTGCGTCAAGGCCAAAAACACAGCCATCCCGACACCGGCTGACAGGACAGTGATAAATTGAAATAATCGCATACCGCTTAAAAACACCATGCCTAGTACGGTACAGATCAGCACAACCGTGACCCCAAAATCTGGCTGACTGATCAATAACCCAACATAGATCGCCATTGGTAACACGGGTTTTATCACGCCAATCCAGGTAGTTCTGACTTCGGATAGCCGCCGAACCAGATAGGAGGCGACATACACCACCATAAATATTTTGGCTAACTCAGACACTTGCAGGTTAAAAAAGCCAAAGCTAATCCAACGACGCGCACCATTCACCTCGCGCCCAATGCCTGGAATGAGGACTAAGGCTAAAATCACTACGCCAATGGCGAGTAAAGGAACACTCAGCTTTTCCCACCATTGCATCGGCATTAAAGAGACAAGTGCCAAAGTGACCAATGCAATCACCATAAATATGGCCTGTCGCATGACAAAGTGATAAGGCGAGCCAAAGTCTCTGGCGGCAACATCCATGGATGCAGACGCTATCATTACAAAGCCGACCAGCATCAATGCAAGTGTTGTGAGTAGCAGATATGGATCAAATGACAAACGCCCTTTGGGCATGTCTAAAAACTCTGGCCATGGCGCTTTCGTCATGATGCTAATCATCCCAGCGCCTCCACTAACTGAATAAACTGATCGCCACGGTCTTCATAGCCTTTAAACATGTCAAAACTCGCACATGCGGGCGACAAAAGTACCGTATCACCCGACTGAGCCTGTTGTTGGGCAAGATTTACCGCATCCACTAAAGCGTCAGCCTGAAGTATATTGACGCCCTCAAGGTCCTTGGCGATCAGTTCGGCATCTTCTCCAATTAAAATGACCGCTCGCGCAAATTGAACCAAGGGATCTGCCAGTTCAGAAAAGCGCTGCTCTTTGCCTACGCCCCCCAGAATCACAATCAGTTTTTCTGTGTTATGTAATTGTGAACCAAGCCCCTGTATAGCCGCCAAGGTGGCACCAACATTGGTACCCTTAGAGTCATTGATATACTTAACATCATGTTTTTTAGCAATAAATTGACAACGATGCTTTAAACCCGTAAACGACTGAGCAACAGATAGCATCGCTGTACGCTGAAGCCCTACAGCATCACCTAGCGCGAAGGCTGCAAGCACATTACTCACATTATGAGCGCCACTTAAGGCTAAAGCGCTAACGGGAAGGAGTGGTTCTAAGCCTTTAAATAACCACGGGTCACCTTCATGTGATGCCAGACCATATTGACCCAAATCTGGAGCACTTAAACCAAAGCTGAGGGTCTTCATACCCTGTGACACCAATGGTGCGGTTAAAGCATCATCTCGATTAATCACAGCATGACGACAACCACGATAGATTCGATGCTTTGCCAGATAATAGCTTTGCAAATCTGGGTAGCGATCCATATGATCAGGGCTGATATTTAGTACAGTTGCCGCTTGCGCCTTAAGGTCATGCGTGGTTTCTAACTGAAAGCTCGATAATTCAAGCACATAAAGTTCAGCGGGATCTTGCTGAAGCAACTCCAGTACCGGCGTACCGATATTTCCTCCCACCGCAACGTTAACACCGCTCGCTTTCGCCATTTCACCCACAAGCGTTGTAACAGTACTTTTCGCATTTGAGCCCGTGATGGCTATGATGGGAGCACTAATCTCGCGGCAAAACAGATCAATATCACCAATGACTTTTACATCATGCTGTAAAGCAAACTGGATTGCGGGTGATGACTTGGGTACACCAGGGCTCAACACCAGTTCAGTAGCTTCACATAAGAACTCAGGATCTAAATCACCGCAACGTAACTCAACCTGTGGAAACTCTTGATAAAACTGTGCAGCCAATGGCGGCTTATCACGCGTGTCCACTACCGCAAAATCGACTCCTTTCGCTGCCAAATGACGTGCACAAGCATAACCAGTCTTTCCAAGACCGATGATAATGCGACGTGTATCGGATGCGATGAGTGTCACGAGTGACTCCTTTTTAACGTAGTTTCAACGTTGCTAAACCAATTAGCACCAAAATTACAGTGATAATCCAAAAGCGCACAATCACGCGTGGTTCTGGCCAGCCTTTCAGTTCAAAATGATGATGTATGGGTGCCATTCTAAAAATGCGCCGTCCGGTTAGCTTGTAGGAAGCAACTTGTAAAATCACCGATATTGTTTCCATCACAAAAATGCCACCCATGATGACTAACACCAGCTCCTGCCGCACAATAACGGCAATAACGCCCAGCACGGCACCTAAAGATAAGGCACCAACATCCCCCATAAAGACCTGTGCAGGATAGGTGTTGAACCAGAGAAACCCGAGTCCAGCCCCCACAATTGCACCACAGATGATGATCAGCTCACCTGAGCCAGGCACATGAGGTATGTGTAAATAGTTTGCGAACTGAACATGGCCACTTAAATAGGCAAATACGGCCAGTGCACCGGCAACCATCACTGTTGGCATAATGGCAAGACCATCTAACCCGTCGGTTAAGTTAACGGCATTGGAACTTCCGACGATGACAAAATAGGTAAAGACGATAAAGAAGATACCCATCTCTATGACAATATCTTTAAAAAACGGCACAATGAGCTGAGTTTCAACCGGGCTTTGTGCTGTCGCATAAAGGATGACCGCTGCCCCCAAGCCTCCAACTGATTGCCAAAAGTATTTCCATCGAGCCGGCAGACCTCTTGGGTTCTTTTCGATCACTTTTCGCCAATCATCCACCCAACCAACAGCACCAAATACAATCAGCACATAGAGTGTTATCCAAACATACCGGTTGGATAGGTCTGCCCATAACAACGTACTAATGGCAATAGCTAAGAGAATTAAACCTCCGCCCATAGTAGGCGTTCCAGATTTACTTAAATGTGACTGTGGTCCATCATTTCGAACGGCTTGTCCTATTTGGCGACTACGCAACTGATTGATCAAATAGGGACCAAAGACCAATGAAATCGATAACGCTGTTAACACACCTAAAATGCCTCTTAGGGTGATGTATCGAAACACCGAAAAGGCTGAAAAATACTGTGCCAGAAATTCTGTTAACAGTAGCAGCATCAGAGAGCTTCCTCTTGTTGTAGGGCATCAACGACTCGATCCATCTGTGCACTTCGAGATCCCTTAACTAAAATGGTATGCGGATCGAATAAGTGTTTTTTAAGTTCATTGATCAGGATTTTTTGATTATCAAAGTGATAGCTTGTCAAGCCTAGTTGGCTAGCCTTTTCTACGGCATGATGCATCAGTGGACCGGTAGCCAATAACATATCGATGCCAGCATGAGCAGCATAATTGCCTATCTCGGTATGAATCGCTTGTGCATCCGCACCCAACTCTGCCATATCACCTAATACTAAAATACGCTTATGCGGACGACCGGCTAAAAAGGTTATCGCCGCTTTCATAGCCTGTGGGTTGGCGTTATAGCTATCATCAATGAGCCAGCCCGACTTTAGCTGAATGGGCTTCATACGGCCTTTAACCGCTTGGCAGGCTTCTAATCCGGCTTTAGCCATGGCCAGAGGCAGATCCAACGCGATCCATGCAGTTGCCGCAGCGGCCGCGTTAGCAATGTTATGCTGTCCAATCAAGTTGAGCTGGATGGGGACCGATTGACCCAGCGCGTGGAGCTTAAAACGCCACGCACCAGCATGATTTTCTTTAGCATCACTGATCCAAACATCAGCACCCTGATGATGGGTAGAAAAGCTTAAAAAGTGGCGTTGCATGTTTTCAAGCTTCTCACGCCAGTAATCAACATGCGGATCATCTTGGTTGATGATCGCCACTCCTTCTGAGGTTAAGGTATTAAAAATTTCAGACTTGGCACGAACCACACCCTCCAGACTTCCAAAACCTTCGATATGTGCTTCACATGCATTATTGAGCAACGCCACATGAGGCTGCGTTAAATGGACGGTGTAATCTATCTCCCCTTCTGCACTTGCACCCAGCTCAATAACCGCATACTGATGATCTTCTTTTAGCTGAAGCAGGGTTAAGGGGGCGCCAATATGGTTATTTAGGTTACCTTGGGTGAACAGCGTTGGCCCTTGTTGCTTGAGCATACTAGCCAGTAGTTCTTTCACCGTAGTTTTACCACTACTGCCTGTAATGGCCACTACTTTGCCGTTGAAGCGATTTCGGTTCAGTGTTGCTAAACGACCTAATGCAATCAAAGCGTCTTTAACCTTAAGCTGAGGAAGCGGGCTATTTACCTCCTTTTCAGTGATCGCTACCAGCGCACCTTTTTCTAGCGCTTGATCTACAAAATCGTGAGCATCAAAGTGATCACCGCGTAAACATACAAACAAATCACCCGGTTTAATCTGGCGCGTATCTGTAGATACACCTGACAGGTTGGTCAATACATTTATATCTCCAATCAGCGTTGCATCCACCGCTTTAATCACATCATCGATTGTCCATTGGCCTATCATGCGCAACTCCTTTGATCTAAATAATGACGTGCAACCTTTTGGTCACTAAACCTATGCCGTTGACCCATAATTTCCTGATAATCTTCGTGACCTTTGCCCGCTATCAAAACAATGTCATTTGCGGAGGCTATCGTGATAGCAATAGAAATTGCCTCGGCTCTGTCTGCTTCAACGCGCGCTATTGATCGATCTGTGAGCCCGGCCACAACCTGGTTAATAATTTCATTGGGGTCTTCAGAACGCGGGTTGTCACTCGTAATAATGAGATGATCCGCCAAGCCACTGGCTACCTGCGCCATTAATGGGCGTTTGCCCTGATCTCGATCGCCACCGCAACCAAAGACACAGATCAACTTACTCTCTTCATTACGATGCTCATTAAGAGCAGAAAGCGCTTGTAATAACGCATCAGGTGTATGAGCGTAGTCAATCAACACCAATGGCTCACCGATGCACGAGACTTTTTCCATGCGCCCTGAAACAGCCGTTATATTGGGTAATACACGGCTAATATGATGGTTTGGGTAACCAGCTACCCCCAGCGAGGTAACGGTTAATAACAAATTACTGAGGTTAAAACGTCCAATAATGGATGTGTTACCACTCACCTCACCCCAGGGAGTTGACAAAATAAAGCGCATTCCTTCGATATGAAATTCAGATGACTTTACATACACATCGGCTTGATCATTAAATTGAGAATAGGTGACGTAAGCACTCTCATTGGACTTCGCACGTGTCAGTAACTCTCTTCCAAAAGCATCATCTATATTCAGCAACTGTGTTGCATTGGGATTCTTATCAAACAACTGCTGTTTAGATGCCGCATAAGCGGACATACTTTTGTGATAGTCCAAATGGTCTCTGGTTAAATTGGTGATACCCACTTGCGTGAACTGCACACCGGCCACTCTTCCTTGATCCAACGCATGGCTAGACACTTCCATGATCGATGCAGTCGCACCGGCTGTATGATAAGCGGCTAAACGTTGATGTACTGTCAGTAGATCGGGCGTCGTATGGGTTGACGTTTCTAACTGATCAATAAAACCATATCCGATCGTGCCGATATAAGCAGTTTTGTCACCTAAAAGGTTTAGCGCTTGCGCAATAAAGTGACAGGATGAGGTTTTCCCGTTAGTGCCCGTAATACCCACAACATTCATTGTCTTCGTAGGGGAATGGTAGTAACGGCTTATCAATTCACCCGCAACAGTGTGCAGATCTTTCACCCTGATAATCAGGTCTGAATACTTCTTAAACTCTGGAAGGTAGTCTGATTCGCTGATCAATACCGCTGACGCACCTGCCTCTATTGCCGGTATCACGAAATCTGACCCTTTATGTTGTGTGCCAGCACGAGCTATAAACAGATCGCCCGCTTTTAAATCGCGATGATCCAGCACGATATTGCGAACCAATATCTGCTCGGGAACCTCTACTATTCCGTGTAGCAGGCTTTGTAGGCTTGGAATATCGGAGCGCTGAATACTCATCGGCCTGCCACCTGTGTTTTGGGCTCTGGCCAACGATCAGGGTCTAAATTGAGAAGCCTCATCGATCCAGCGGCGACGCGCGCAAAAACAGGCGCGGCCACTTCACCACCGTAAATCTCTCTTCCTTTGGGGTTATCCACAATAACAACGATTGCCAAACGCGGATCTGATACAGGCGCTAATCCAGCAAAAAAAGCGGTATATTCTTCACGATTATAACCTGCGCTACCCACTCGGTGAGCAGTACCGGTTTTACCTGCAACCCGATAACCTTCAACCGCCGCTCTTCGTGCAGTTCCCTCAGGCCCAATAACGGTTTCCATCATATCCAAAATTTGATTTCCAACACCGGACGGCATGATGCGAGTACCTTGCGGCTCACCCTCATGTTTAATCAGGCTTGCTGGATAAAAAATGCCATCCGAAGCAAACGGAATATAGGACTGTGCCAGTTGCAACGGCGTCACAGAAAAACCGTAGCCGTAAGACATGGTTGCCCTTTCAACAACTTGACGTTCACGAAGATCAGGAAGGTGTCCCGCTCTTTCTCCCGGAAACCCTGTGTGACTTAACTGCCCAAAACCAAAATTTTGCAGCAAATTAGGAAGACGGTCATGCTCCATATCCATGACTAAGCGAACTGTACCCACATTGCTTGATTTGGTAATAATGCCAGTTAGGGACAAATCACCATAGTCACGAAAATCGCGGATAGTGGCAGAGCGAACCCGCATCACGCCCGGGGATGTTCGGATAACAGTATCGGGAGTGAATCGTTCTGTCATTAAGGCAGCGGCAACGGTCATGGGCTTCACCGTTGACCCTGGTTCAAATAGATCGGTCATCGCCCGATTTCGTAGTGCCGCTGGTTCTAAACGACTTCGATCATTGGGGTTGTATGAGGGTTGATTCACCATCGCCAACACTTCGCCCGTTTGTGTATCCATGATCACAACCGAACCAGCATCTGCTTGATGCGCTTCAACAACCGCTTTGAGTTCACGATACGCCATGTATTGTAAACGCAAATCGATACTTAACTGTAACTCATTACCTTGACGAGCATCTTGTATTGAGCGGATATGGCGAATGGTTCGACCAACCCGGTCACGCATCACCAATTTACTGCCATGCTCACCAGTTAACCAATCATTAAAGGCCAACTCCATGCCTTCTTGACCTTCACCATCCACGTTGGTGAAGCCGACTAAGTGAGCAGTCACTTCACCTGCAGGATAGAATCGACGATATTCTCTATCTACATTCACACCAGGAATACCGAGCAAACGAATCGCTTCAGCTGTCTCAGGCGTTACTTGCCGGCGCAAATAGACAAAACGCCTGTCGGCGTTATTAGCAAGTCGCTCCACTAAACTGCCATGGGGCATTTCGATGATTTGACTCAGCCGATTCAGATGAGGGTGTTGCATATC
Source organism: Nitrincola sp. (assembly GCA_007125745.1). Taxonomy (GTDB): domain Bacteria; phylum Pseudomonadota; class Gammaproteobacteria; order Pseudomonadales; family Balneatricaceae; genus Nitrincola. The sequence goes on along the minus strand of SLCQ01000019.1, from coordinate 2,427 downwards.
GATATACTTAGGGTCTACCCAGATACTGGCAACGGGAGCACTCACCGCCAAGGGCTCACCATTTCGATCCGTTATTAAGCCGCGATGAGCAGGAATCAACATAGTACGAATGGTGCGAGCATCACCTTGGTTTTGTAAAAACGCCTGATCTTTCGAGTAAAGCGAAAACTGTTTAGTCAATATAAAGCCCACAGCAACACTGAGCAATGCAAAGACTACCCACATTCTCCAACTTCTTGCCGCTTGTATTTGAGCGTTTTTTGACTCTTCACTCATCTTCGAATGATCTCTGTCTCTTCAATTTTAGGCACACGCATCTGTAGTCTGTGCTCAGCTTCATTCTCTATGCGTCCATGTCCACCCCAGGTGCTCTGTTCAAGCAACAGCTGACCCCATTCGATTTGAAGCTCATCCCATTGATGAACCAAAACCTGATGATCATTAAACAGACGACGGTAGTCATAGGCTGTTTTGATCACTGTCAAAGCTGACACCAAAATAGCCATGGTCAGCAAGAGCAAAATGACCAAGGGTCGATAGAGCGCAGTCCTGGATAGATATTCACTGGGACTTTGCTCCACTTCTCCCTCGTCGCTTTTAGAGAAAAATCGCTTCAAGCTCATCAACACTTCTCCGCCACTCGCATCACAGCACTTCGTGAACGCGGATTGAGCTTAACCTCCTCTTCACTCGCCTTAATGGCCTTTCCTTTACTCTTTAAGCGCTGATTCAGCATGGCTTGTGTAAATGGAATCCCGCTAGGAAGGTGTTCATCCCCTTTCACGTGACGTCGAATAAAACGTTTAACGATACGATCTTCAAGCGAGTGAAAACTAATCACTACCATACGACCTTGATGGGCCAGCACGTCTAGCGTCTGATCTAAACAGGCCTCTATCTCTTCTAATTCACGGTTAATATGAATTCGAATCCCTTGAAATGCCCGAGTTGCTGGATTTTTACCCTTTTCCCAACGCGGATTCGCCTCACTAACGATGTTTGCCAAACGCGCCGTTGTCAAAATAGGCGCCTTTTGTCGTGCTTCGACTATCGCCTTGGCCATACGCCTAGCAAAACGCTCTTCTCCATAGTGAAATAACACGTCAGCAATCTCTGCTTCAGCCGCTCGGTTCAACCAATCGGCAGCGCTTTCTCCCACTGTCGTGTTCATGCGCATATCAAGTGGACCATCAGATTGAAAGCTGAAACCTCGTGATGGATCGTCCAGCTGGGGTGAACTCACACCTAAATCTAATAGAACACCGGTCACCTGACCTACCATTTCTTGCTCAGCAACAAACTGTTCAATTTCACTGAATGAGCCATGCTTTATCAAGAAGCGCTCATCATTCACAAAACGCCTTTGGGCTTCAGCAATAGCATCAAGGTCTTTATCTATTGCCAGTAAACGACCTTTCTGGCTTAACTTTGAGAGGATTAAAGATGAGTGACCACCTCGACCAAAGGTTCCGTCGATGTAAAAGCCATCTGGATCCGTAATTAATGCATCCACTGCTTCTTGAAGCATCACGGTGATATGGTTGAACTCTTGACTCATCTTAGATCCTGTAACCTTTTTTAAGCTCACTCTTAAAGTGATAGCTCTAACATTTCCGGGGGCAACGTATCTTCACCCACCTCGTCAAGGTATTCATCTCGGGTTGCGCTCCATTGCGCTTCATCCCAGATTTCAAACTTGCGTCCTTGCCCTAACAACACTATTTTTTTGTCTAATCCAGCATATTCACGCAAACTGGCCGGCAGGAGCAAACGCCCATTACCATCCAGCTCTAAATCTGTCGCATGACCAATTAATAGTCGCTGTATACGTCTAGCAACTTTATTAAAACTGGGTAGGGCTTCTATTTGGGCCTGAATTTCTTCCCATTCTGGTAAGGGATAGAGCAATAGGCATCGTGATTCCGTATCGATCGTAGCAACCATCTGATTACCACAATGTGATGCAATCATCTCGCGATAGCGAGCCGGGATCGCCATGCGCCCCTTTGCATCTAAATTGATCGGATTAACACCGCGGAACATTATGCCCACTGAATTCCCCAAAATTACCCACTTTTAACCACTTTACCCCACCATTGCACACTATAGTGAGTAACCCTAGTCAATGCAAGGTAAGAAAAAGTGTGAAAATTGGCTGTTTAGGCTAAGGAATAGTGATAGGCACTCTGCCGCATAACATAAGCACCAGAGAATCAATAAATTATGTAGAAACAATAAGATAATCTGTACAAATATACAGTATTGAATTTTTTATATAAATTTTGCGAGGAGTTATAGAAAGGATATTGGGAGCCTGCCTATAAGCCGGGTTTTGTCGTGGACAATCATTCATCTAGGATCAGCGTCACCACTGATCTCAAGCAACCTACCCGGATCCAGTGCGGGCCACACCTTAAGGATCCCTAT
>SLCQ01000130.1 GCA_007125745.1 Nitrincola sp. | reverse complement strand
CTGATTTTAAGTTACCCGTTTGATGGTTAATTGTTCTGTAGGCGAGCCATGCAAAAGCGCAGGCTTCAACCCAATCTGGATCAAGCCCAAGCTCTTTGGTTGTTGAAACAGAGCAGTTTAGATGAGACCTGATCCTTTCGAGTAAAAAGGTGTTATGGCTACCTCCACCGCATACAAATACCTTAGCTTGCTTACGTGAGTGTGATTGAATTGCATCTGAGATGCTTATCGCTGTCAGTTCGGTTAATGTTCTTTCTACATCCTCAGGAGGCAGGTATGGGTCAAGGTGTTGATTCAGCCAGTCAGTATTAAAAAGCTCTCGACCTGTACTCTTAGGGAAAGGTAAGGCAAAAAAAGGATCTGACATGAAGCGGTTGAGTAAAGATGGGCAAAGCTTTCCGGATCTTGCCCACTCGCCATGAGCGTCATAGGGTTTATTAAGATGCTTTAGCGCCCATGCATCCAGTAAGACATTACCAGGGCCAGTGTCATAACCTAAGACTAAGGCATTCTGATTAGCGGGTAGAAGTGTGATGTTAGCCATTCCGCCGATATTAACAATGACTCTGTCACAGTGATCTGAACGAAAACATGTCGCATGAAATGCAGGGACTAGAGGGGCGCCTTGGCCACCAGCGGCTAAATCACGTCGTCGAAAATCTGCTATTGTGGTAATGCCTGTTCGTTCAGCAATAACATTGGGATCTCCAATCTGAAGTGAATAGCCTTTATTGGGACGATGCCGCAGTGTTTGGCCGTGGCTTCCAATGGCCGTAATGTCAGATGGCGCAATGGCACACTTCTCTAGAAGTTCAAGACAGGCATCAGCAAACAGATGCCCTAATAAAGGATCAAGCGTAGCTAAGTGTTCTATTTCATCTTGTCCAGATTGGTTAAGATGCAAAATTTGTGCGCGTACTGCATGTGAAATTTGCTTGTTATAGTAACCTTCTAATTTGGGTTGGTTATTCACAAAGCTCACTAAAGCGGCATCGATCGAGTCAAGGCTAGTACCTGACATTAAGCCAATAAACATGTTTGACGCTTGCATAAAGGCTCCTTGGATACCTCTTTAGAGTAAATACGTATGTTCTAAAATCCTACCAGAAAAGTTAAATAGTGATAGTGTAGGTTTGGCATTGTTGAGTCAGAAGCGTAAAATACTCCGCTTTAAATAACATTCCTAACTTTCCCGGACAAATGGATAATGACTAAGCAACCATTGATCGAAGATTTAAAAGCGCGTGGCCTGATTGCGCAAATGACAGATGAGGCTGCTCTCGTAGCTCACTTGAATGAGCAGGTTGTAACGCTTTATTGCGGTTTCGATCCGACAGCGGACAGTCTCCATTTAGGGCACTTAGTTCCATTGTTGATGCTTAAGCGATTCCAGGATTACGGGCATCGCCCAATTGCGCTGGTTGGTGGGGCAACGGGCATGATCGGTGATCCCAGTTTTAAAGCGCAAGAGCGACAACTTAACTCGACTGAGGTGGTTCAGCAGTGGAGCGAAAAGCTTAAACAGCAAATAAGCCAATTTATTCGGTTTGATGAGAATGATGGAGCAATTCTAGCCAATAATTACGAATGGACAGCAGGAGTAGATGTGCTGAGCTTTCTTCGTGATATTGGTAAGCACTTTACCGTCAATAAAATGATATCAAAAGAGTCAGTGCGTCAAAGGATAGAGCGTGAAGACTCAGGTATTTCTTTTACTGAATTTACCTATCAAATACTGCAATCATACGATTACCAAGTACTCAATGAACGTCACGGCTGTTCATTGCAGATCGGAGGGTCAGATCAATGGGGAAATATTACCAGTGGTATTGATTTAACTCGACGAATGAATGGCAACCAGGTTCATGGTTTAACGTTACCGCTGATTACCAAGTCTGATGGAACTAAATTTGGAAAAACAGAAGGTGGTGCAGTGTGGCTGTCGGCCAATAAAACATCCCCTTATGCTTTTTATCAATTCTGGCTTCAGACGCCAGATGCCGATGTTTATCGCTTTCTAAAATTTTTTACATTTCTAGATCTAGATGTCATTGAAGAGATCGAAGCAAAGGATAAGGCATCTCAAGGACGTCCAGAAGCACAAAAAGTACTTGCAGAAGAAGTCACTCGAATGGTTCATGGTCAGAAAGCATTAGAAGGTGCATGTCGTATCACAGAAGCATTATTCTCCGGTGATCTATCAAGTCTATCGGAAAGTGACTTTGAGCAATTGAAATTAGATGGCCTTCCAGCAACTCAGTTACCAAGTAATATGACTGAAATGCCCTTAACAAGTCTGTTGGTTGATGCAGGCATCGCGTCAAACGGAAAGCAAGTTAAGGACGCCCTGCAACGAAAGGCGGTTATTATTAATGATAATGCTTGCGATATGGAATTAAACATGGCCACTGAGCAACTCTTCGCAAAAGCACAGGGGCGTTACCAGCGTTTCTACTTAGTTAAGCTAGGAAAGAAAAAGCATCATCTGTTCTATCGTTAGTTGTTGAAAGGCTCTTTTGGCAAAAAATAAAGAAAGTTATTGAGTTAAAAGTTCTTCACCTGTAACATGCGCGCCTCGCTTGTAAATGAGATGGCAGTCTCATCTACAAACATGGCATATACTATCTTAAGCATTTGTTTACAAAGTGCTTGATATGAAAGTGCTAAAAAGTTTTAAGTAAATTTTGCATCAAAGTGCTTGACACTTTTGCAGAAACATTTAGAATACGCACCTCGCTTGAGACGACACCCCAACACATCGGGGCGAATGAGTACTCAAGCCCGCTCTTTAACAAATTAATCAGGTAATGCGTGTGGGCGCTTGTTCAGGTTGAGCATTAAAGCTTAATCGAGAATAAGCAACCTATAT
>SLCQ01000148.1 GCA_007125745.1 Nitrincola sp. | reverse complement strand
TTGTGGGTTGTGTAGGGTGTTGCGCTGACTCAACGTCACGTATGGGTGTTGTACTAGGTCTGTCACCGGACAGCGGGCGTCTACCAACCGATGCACAAAGGAACTGTTGGCCCCGTTTTCAAGTAGACGACGAACTAAGTAAGGCAAGAGATCTTTGTGGCTACCGACCGGAGCATAAATTCTTACACTGACCCCAGATTGTTTGATCACTCGATCGTAGAGTGCATCGCCCATGCCGTGTAAGCGTTGGAATTCATAGGATTGATGCTGTGCCAAGGTGATGATGCTGGCCACCGTGTGCGCATTATGGCTGGCAAACTGTGGCCAAATCAGCCCTTTGATCTGTTCGCTTAGCAGGAAGCGAGCACAGGCTAAATAGGAGACATCGGTTCCCTCTTTACGTGTCCATACGGGATAGCCATCTAGGCCTTTTTGTTGGCAGAGTTTGATTTCACTGTCCCAATAGGCGCCTTTGACTAAACGGACTGGAATGAGGTCGCCCTGTTCGTTAGCAAGAGCCGCTAACCAAGCAAGAACGGCCAGTGCACGTTTTGAGTAGGCTTGAACGACCAATCCAAATCCACCCCAGCCTTGCGTTGCTGGATCACGATAGAGTTTTGCAAACAGGTGCAAGGATAGCTCTAAACGATCCATCTCTTCGGCATCAATGGTGATGGCAACATCCAATGAGCGGGCTGTTTTGATCAGCTTAAGCACTGTCTCAAACAGCTCATCCATGACACGTGCTTCTTGTCCCACTTCATAACGTGGATGAAGTGCGGAAAGTTTTATTGAAATACTCGGACGCGGTCCCTTGGCTTTATCATCGACAAAGTTACCGGTGAACTGGATCGCCTGCATGTAGTCATTGAAATATTTTTGTGCATCTTGAGTTGTCAGTGCCGCTTCACCCAACATATCAAAGGAGTAAGTGTATCCTTTTTGGCGGTATTCGCTACCGCGCTTCATCGCTTCATTAATGGTGCGACCCAACACAAACTGATGGCCCATGATTTTCATGGCGTGTTGCATCGCTTTACGAATGACAGGCTCGCTCATACGGTTAACCAGTCGGTTCAGGATACCACCGGCAGAACCGTCTTCGTTTTCATCCAGGGTGACAACTTTACCGGTCAGCAATAACCCCCAGGTGGAGGCGTTAACTAGAAGTGACTCAGAGTTGCGTAGGTGTGTTTTCCAGTCAGCAACACTGAGTTTGTCGCGAATAAGTGCATCAGCAGTGTCGGCATCAGGAACGCGCATTAAGGCTTCTGCCAAACACATCAATAAGATGCCCTCTTTGGTATCGAGGCTGTATTCAAGCAGAAGTGCATCGATCATATGGATAGAGTCAGTGTCAGCTCTTACCTCTTCGATCAGGCGTGTTGCTCGCTCTTCAGCCTGCTGGCGTTCGGCATCTGCAGGCTCTGCTAAAGGCATCAACTCTTTCAGCCAGGTATCTTCATCGATGGTGTAGAGTGGCGAAATCTCTTTCCAGAGTTCCTGGGTCGGGCGTTGAATCCAGCTGGGATCCAGCACGTCTTGTGGCTTGAACATCGTGTCGTCCTCGATTTTGACTTCACATAGAATTAGGGCGAATAGTTTATTCTGAGTTATGTCACTCTAAGTATAAGCATGGATTGAGGTCTTGCAGGATTCTCCGGTGCTTTATTTAAATTCTCCAGTCCTGATTGAAACGCCGTTTTTAAGGTTGTCATGTGTGGCGCAGTCTCAGTACACTCAAATCATGACTGACATTACGGTGTCTATAATCCAGTATTTACTCTTGAGGAGCATTGCATGACGCTGAATGCAAAGAAAATTTCGTTTATTGGTGCGGGCAATATGGCCAGCGCTATTTTTAAAGGGATGTTGGCGAACGGCTATCCTGCTGATTTGATTACCGCGACTGGGCCGGATCAGACAGCGTTGAGTGCATTATCGGATGAGTTAGGTATTCAAACGACCACTCATAACATTGATGCAGTGGCTAAAAGCGACGTGGTAGTGCTGGCCGTGAAGCCGCAAATCATGAAGCAGGTATGCAATGAGCTAGCTGAACAAGCGCTACACTCGCGCCCGTTGATTATTTCGGTGGCCGCAGGTCTTCATGCGTCAACCTTGGATCAGTGGTTAGGTGGTGGACATGCCATTGTTCGCTGTATGCCCAATACGCCATCATTGGTGAAAGCGGGTGCTTCGGGACTTTATGCGATACCGGGGGTGACTCAGGAGCAACGAGACTTTACTGATCAGTTACTGTCCGGCATTGGGCTGGTCGAGTGGGTCGCTGAAGAAGCGATGCTGGATATCGTGACTGCTATTTCTGGTAGTGGCCCTGCCTATTTTTTCATGGTCTTTGAAATGATGCAGAAAGCCGCTATCGAACTAGGTATGCCTGAAGATGCGGCGCGTCGATTGATTCTGCAAACGGGTTTGGGTGCGGTCAAAATGGCGCAAGAGACGGGCGAAGAGTTTGCGCAACTCAAACGTAATGTGATGTCGCCTAAGGGTACCACAGAGCGTGCGATTCATACCTTTGAAGGAGAGGGTATCGAAGCACTGTTTTTAAAAGCGATGAAAGCCTGTGCTGATCGTGCCGATGAGATGTCACGAGAAATGGGCGAGTAAGGTTAGTCCGCTGAATGTTTATTTGCTTTGCGAAAACGAGCAGGTGAAATGTTTAGGTATTGAGTGAAGGCTCGTGTCAGCGCGCTTTGATTGGTAAAACCAAAGCGTGCGGCAATTTCGATCAGTGGGGTGTCACTGTTTTGCAGTGCTTCTTTGGCGCCTTTTAAGCGTTTCTCCAAGATGTAATGTTGCGGTGTTAATCCGGTTTGCTGTCTAAAGCGATCAAAAAACTGGCTACTGCTTAAGAACACCAGTCCTGCAAGTTCAGTAACACGAATCTTGCGATCGATATGCAAATCGATGTAATTATCTATCACATCCATATTAATCTTACCCTGTGTGCGAACTCGGCTATAGTGAGCCAGTTGCTCCTCTAAGTGGCGTTGTAATGCGCAAATAATGGCGTTGCTACAAGCGCTTTGTAAGATGGCGTCGTCTGGGCTTTTACGCATCTCTCGACTCAGGGCGGCGATCAGTACCTGCAGATCGCTTGGGCAGTGAATAAAGCGGGACTGTTCAAATAAGCTGTCAATTCTGGGTTGCAGTTGTGGGTCTATATGCAGTGGGTCAAGGTTGACCACAACGATACTGTTGTCACCTACACCCCAGAATGCATGGTCAGTTTCACAAGGCAATAAACAACCCATGCCGGTACCTACTGGACGAGTATGGCCAGAAATATCAAATGCGGTTGCACCCTCCAAACCAAACACCAGTTGGTGATGGTGGTGATCATGATGATCAGCGCTTTCAGGAAGGCTAATAACCTCTGCCTGCTTAACCATGAATTACCATGCTGTCACTACCCTCAGAACCGTTATTTTTTCCATCATAGCATAACTTAAAAAAACAGCAGAAACTGTGCCTGTATAGAACGGAATTATTTTTCAGTTCAGGTTACAATACGCACAATTATATAAAGTTGATGACAGGATTTAGAGCCCATGGCCGAACTCAAAAATGATCGTTTTCTCAGAGCATTGTCACGTGAACCCGTTGATGTGACGCCCGTATGGATGATGCGCCAAGCAGGTCGATACCTTCCGGAATACAAAGCAACACGTGCTCAAGCGGGCGACTTTATGAGTCTGTGTAAGAATGCAGAATTGGCCTGTGAAGTGACTCTGCAACCCTTAGAACGCTACGACCTAGATGCGGCGATTCTGTTTTCAGACATTTTAACGATTCCAGATGCCATGGGACTGGGTTTGTATTTTGAAACGGGTGAAGGCCCGCGTTTTCGTAAAGTGATTCGATCTGAAGCGGATGTTGACGCTCTGCCGATTCCTAAGGCGGCCAGCGATCTTGACTATGTGATGAATGCCGTCACCACCATACGTTCAGCGCTGAATGGTCGAGTGCCGTTGATCGGTTTTTCCGGTAGCCCTTGGACATTGGCGACCTATATGGTTGAGGGTGGTTCAAGTAAAGATTTTCGTCATATCAAGCAGATGATGTATGCCACGCCCACGGTGCTTCATCAGTTGCTAGATAAGTTAGCTCAGTCGGTTACCGATTACTTAAACGAACAGATCCGCTGTGGTGCTCAGGCGGTTCAGATTTTTGATACCTGGGGCGGGGTGTTAAGCCCACAAATGTATATGGAGTTCTCACTCCGCTATATGCGTCAAATTATCTCGGGTTTAATTCGTGAACATGAAGGTCGCAAAGTACCCGTGATTATGTTTACTAAAAATGGTGGGCAGTGGCTAGAAACCATGGCAGATGCTGGCGCAGACGCATTAGGGTTAGACTGGACAACCAACATTGATGATGCACGTCGTCGAGTCGGTGATAAGGTGGCATTGCAGGGCAATATGGACCCTTCAGTGCTTTATGCGCCACCCGCTCGTATTCGGGCTGAAGTGGCGGATATTCTAGAGCGCTTTGGCCACGGAGAAGGTCATGTGTTCAACCTGGGTCATGGAATACATCAATTCGTGGACCCCGAAAGTGCCGGCGTGTTTGTTGATGCGGTTCACGAACTCAGTGAAAAATATCATCGGTAAGGAGATGGGGTGTGGATACTTTAGCGCCTTTATTTAAAAAAAATCGCGAATGGTCTGATCGTATTAATAGCGAGTCGCCAGAGTTTTTTCCTACCCTTTCCGCACAACAGGCCCCTGAGTATTTATGGATCGGCTGTTCTGACAGCCGAGTGCCCGCGAATGAAATAGTGGATTTACTGCCCGGTGAGCTTTTTGTTCACCGCAATGTATCCAATTTAGTGGTACATACGGATATGAACTGCTTATCTGTTTTGCAGTACGCAGTTCAAGTGCTCAAGGTTAAGCATGTGATGGTGGTTGGGCATTATGGGTGCGGGGGTGTTAAAGCCGCACTGGATAGTCGCCCGAATGGCTTGATTGATAATTGGTTGGGTCATATCCGCGATGTTTACTATAAACATCGCCATCTCGTTGGTGAATGGCAAGCCAGTGATGAACAGTTTGCGCGTATGTGTGAGTTGAATGTCATTGAGCAAGCGGAAAATGTCTGCAATACCACCGTGATGCGTGAAGCCTGGGCAAGAGGTCAGGATGTGACGGTACATGGCTGGATTTATGGCTTACATGATGGGTTGCTGACTGACCTTAACTTCTGCGTAAGCGCGATGGATCAAGTGAATGCTGAACATCGACGTGCAATAGAGCGAGTTGAGCGTCTGCTTGGTGAGGGTTGGGTTACCCCTAGATGACCGTTTACCGCCATGGATGGGTTTATGGCGTGTCAACTAAGGGTAACTGAATCCATACCTACTGAACTAGGGGTCAGACTTTAGCTAACGCCTGCTCCAAATCCGCTAACAGATCATCAATATGCTCGATACCGATCGATAAGCGAACCATTTCGGGTGATACGCCCGCTGATTTCAACTCCTCATCATTTAACTGACGGTGGGTGGTTTCAGCTGGAATAGAGGCTAGGGATTTGCAATCACCGATATTCACCAGGCGCAGGAAAATCTCCAGTGCGTCATAGAAACGACGTGTCGCTTCACGACCTCCTTTTAAGCCAAAGCTTAGAATGCCGGACGCTTTTCCATCCATATATTTCTGTGCTAATGCATTGTCTTTGTGAGATGAAAGACCCGCATAGTTAACCCAGGATACTGCTTCGTGATTTTCCAGGAAGGCGGCAACTTTATCGGTGTTTTCGCAGATACGTTCCATTCTCAGGCTGAGTGTTTCCAGCCCTTGAATCAGCAGGAAGGCATTCATTGGCGACAGTGCGGCACCCATGTTACGAAGAGGGACCACGCGACAGCGTCCGATAAAGGCGGCAGGGCCAAAGGCTTCTGTGTAAACAACGCCATGATAAGAAACGTCTGGCGTATTCAATAGAGGGAAACGATCTTTGTGCTCTGCCCAAGGGAATTTCCCAGAGTCAACAATCACACCACCAATTGAGTTTCCATGACCGCCAATGTACTTAGTTGCGGCGGTTACAATGATGTCTGCACCTTGCTCAATTGGACGCCATAATGCGGGACTGGGAACCGTGTTATCAACGACTAGCGGGATACCGTGGCGGTGTGCTATTTCGGCCAGTTTTTCAATATCACTGATGCCACCCGATGGGTTGCCGACCGATTCGCAGTACAGCATTTTGGTGCGTTCGTCGATCTGCGCTTCGATAGCGGCAAAGTCATCTTTATTGACAAAACGAACAGTGACACCTTGGCGAGGGAGAGTGTGTGCAAATAGGTTATAAGTGCCACCATACAGCTCGCTGGTGGAAACAATATTATCACCCGTTTCGGCAAGCGTTTGGATGGTGTAGGTGATGGCGGCCATGCCTGAGGCAACTGCTAAGCCGGCAATACCGCCTTCCATGGCCGCTACACGTTGTTCAAGCACATCTGTGGTTGGGTTCATGATACGGGTATAGATGTTGCCCGGTACTTTTAGGTCGAATAGATCTGCACCATGCTGTGCATCATCAAAGGCGTAAGAGGTGGTCTGGTAAACAGGAACAGCGACAGATTTCGTGGTGGGATCGGGGCTGTAACCCGCATGTACAGCAAGGGTTTCTAGTTTCATCTTTATTCTCTTTTATATTGGGTTGATACAATTTTTAGATCTGTGCCTTATAAGGTAGCAGATTTTGGTTTTGTTTTGTCAACTCGTTACAATGCAGAGGCGAATTATTACCCTAAGGATGAGAGCTTTTATGGCCAAAGCAAAAACGGCATATGTCTGTAATGACTGTGGCGCTGATTACACTAAGTGGCAAGGACAGTGCAGTGCGTGTGGTGCTTGGAATACGCTGACGGAAGTCAGGTTAAGTGCTTCTGCATCGGCATCGGCAAGTCGTGGAGCACGTTTCGAAGGCTATGCTGGTGATGCAAGTTTGAGTGCGCACAAGCGCGTGGTGAGCTTGAGTGATGTTGATCTTCAAGCGATGCCTCGAATACCCACTGCGACAGGTGAGTTAGATCGTGTATTAGGTGGCGGCTTGGTGCCTGGCTCTGCAGTATTAATCGGTGGCCATCCCGGAGCCGGAAAAAGTACTTTGTTATTGCAAACCCTGTGTCACTTGGCGGGCCAATATCCCGCTTTGTATGTGACAGGTGAGGAGTCCTTGCAACAGGTGGCGATGCGAGCGGCGCGCTTAGGGCTAAAAGCTGATCATTTGAAGATGCTTTCTGAAACCTCTGTTGAGACCATTTGTGATGTGGCACAACAACTTCAGCCCAAAGTCATTGTGATCGATTCGATTCAAGTGATGCACGTGGCGGACGTTCAGTCTGCGCCGGGTTCAGTTTCACAAGTCAGAGAATCAGCCGCCTATTTGACCCGCTTTGCCAAGCAAACAGGCACCGTTTTGTTTTTGGTGGGACATGTGACTAAGGATGGAAGCCTTGCAGGGCCTAAAGTGTTGGAACATATGATTGACTGTTCATTGCAGTTGGAAGGTTCATCGGATAGTCGCTTTAGAACCTTGCGAAGTCATAAAAACCGTTTCGGTGCAGTGAATGAGTTGGGTGTCTTTGCCATGATGGAAAATGGCTTGAAAGAGGTACGAAACCCTAGCTCCATTTTTTTGACACGGGGGGAGGAGCCTAGCGCAGGCAGTGTAGTCATCGTTGTTTGGGAGGGGACTCGTCCGCTGTTGGTAGAGTTGCAAGCCTTAGTTGATACCTCTCATCTTTCTAACCCTCGTCGCGTAGCGGTGGGCCTAGAACAAAACCGTTTGGCCATGTTGTTAGCAGTATTGAATCGTCATGGCGGCTTAATGACGGGTGATCAGGATGTGTTTGTCAATGTGGTCGGGGGTGTGCGCGTATTAGAAACCAGTGCAGACCTGGCGCTGTTGTTAGCGATAGTGTCCAGCTTTCGTGATCAGCCTTTATCTCAAGAATTGATTGTGTTTGGTGAAGTAGGGTTGTCCGGTGAAATTCGCCCTGTACCTAATGGTCAAGAGCGAATTCGAGAGGCGGCTAAGCACGGTTTTAAGCAGGCTATTGTTCCTAAAGCAAATGTTCCGCGTGAAGTGGTAAGCGGAATAGAGGTAGTGGGTGTTGCAACGCTGGCCGAAGCGCTGGATCAAATTTGATGCTTAATCTTCAACCATGTGTTCAAGTTCACGCTCAAGGAGTGCCTCATCACCCAGGTTTAGCTCAAGTAGTCGACGTAAATGAGACATACTTTCCAAGTCGATCTCTTTGACAAAAAAACCATAATTAGGGGGTTGAGCATAGTTGAGTTGTGTTTTCATGCGAATCAGAACATCGTTCGCTAAGTAGATGTTGACTTCAGCTTCACCGCCTATCTCTAAGGATAGTTTGTGGTCAAACTGAAGCAGAACGCCACGTAACGAGATATCGACTAACTGCATAACGATCGCTCCACCTTGATAGTGGACCTCGCATTCAGCATCAAAGTGAATGCGGGTAAAGCGACGACGATCTTGTTCAGGGCTATTCACTCTGCGTTTCCTCTCGTGCTAAGTGTTCTTATATTCTGTGTGATGGCATATAACGACAGTTTAGTACAAACATTTCAACTGGGTGAAGCAAATAACCAAATAAGATGGTGAGTTAATCCTGCGTAAGCTATCCTGTATGCAAAACTAACACAGCAACCTGAAGCTGTCTGCAATTTTGTCTGTAGACGTTGGAGTGAATGATTGATGTACCCCTTCCTTGAGCTACTGTCTGCTCGGACACATACCCATTATTTTCAGCATACGCGAAGTTTTTATATTTTTAGGCGTGTTAGGGTGATAGCTCTGTTGTTGGCGGTTTTGCAAAGCGCCTGGATTTTAGTTGATCAATGGTTATTACCCAGTGATGTGTTTGTACCTATCGTGATCGCACGCCTGGTCAGTAGTCTCTGTTTCTTGGCGCTGTTTAGTTGGTGGGGTCGCCCTTACAGTCGCCGCTTAGCTTTGATCAGGCTGGTGTTGCTCTTTGCGTTACTGACGGCGTTTCATCTTTACTGTTCTGCTGTGTTGATTCTCTATGGCCATGAGCAGAGTGTTGCGGGTTATCAGTTTTTCCCTTACATGATTATCAGCATGATGGCGATTTTTCCCCTGGCTATCATTGAAGTGTTGGGCATTACGCTGTTGATGATCTTGGTAGAGCTGGTGACGCAAATCTCTCAGGGATCTTTGGGCCAGATAGCCGCTGTGAATACGCTGTGGTTACTGAGCGTACTCGGTATTGTTGCTGGTTGGGCATCTGTGAATCAGCTGAATATGTTGTTGATTCTTTATCGTCAGGCGACACGTGATCCGCTAACCGGGTTGGCAAACCGTCGTTTGGTTCTTGAACAGCTGGATACAGATATCGACAACTGTCGCGAATCCAAGGTGCCTTTAGCTGTTTTGCTATTCGATCTGGATAAGTTTAAGGGGTTTAACGACAACTATGGTCATGCCGCAGGTGATATAGTGCTGAAAAAGTTTGCGGATTTATTAAAGAAAACTGCGCGCAAGAAACGTGATCTGCCCGGTCGATTTGGTGGAGAGGAGTTTTTGATGGTACTACCTGGTATGGATGAAACGTCGGCAAGTAACCTGGCGGAGTCTATCGTTCAAGCGTGTCGCGAAACGAGCGTCTTGGTACCCAGTGGTGAAAAAGTGGGCTTCACCACCAGTGTTGGTGTGGCTGTGTTAAAACCGGGTGAGACTCAATCAGATCTGATCCGGCGCGCTGATGAGGCGTTGTATCTTGCCAAAAACAGCGGCCGGGATCAGTTTGTACTGGCGGATTAATTCATCCGCTTATACTTGATACGCTCTGGCTGGTGATCTTTGCCGTAGCGTTTACGGTAGTCTTCAGCGTACTCGGTATAGTTGCCTTCAAAGAAGGCCACTTGCGAGTCACCTTCATAGGCGATCATGTGAGTACAGACGCGGTCTAAGAACCAGCGATCGTGCGAGATCACCACCGCAGAACCAGGGAAAGCAAGGATCGCTTCTTCCAATGCACGGAGTGTTTCTACGTCTAGATCGTTGGTCGGCTCATCGAGAAGCAGGACGTTGCCTCCTTCTTTCAACAGTTTGGCCATATGCAGACGGTTGCGCTCACCACCAGAGAGATCCTTCACAAACTTCTGCTGATCAGATCCTTTAAAGTTGAATCGACCACAGTAAGCACGCGATGGCGTTTGATAAGTGCCGACGGTGATGATGTCCTGTCCATCGGAGATCTCTTCAAAGACGGTTTTATTACCTTCAAGTTCGCGAGACTGGTTGACATAGGCCAGCTGAACTGTACTACCAATTTCAATTTCGCCCGAATCCGGTTTTTCTTCACCGGTAATCATGCGGAATAGTGTTGACTTACCCGCACCGTTAGGGCCGATGATACCGACAATGGCGCCTTGTGGAATTGACAGGCTCAGGTTTTCAAACAGCAACTTGCCATCATAAGACTTAGTGACATTGTGCAGTTCGATCACCTTGTCACCCAAACGAGGGCCTGGTGGAATGTAGATCTCTTGGGTTTCGTTACGCTGTTGGAATTCACGAGAGTTCATCTCTTCAAACTGCTTCAAGCGCGACTTGGATTTAGCCTGACGACCTTTGGCACCTTGACGAACCCACTCCAGCTCCGCTTTGATCGCTTTGCGGTGCGAGGCTTCTTGTTTGGCTTCTTGCTCAAGACGTTGCTCTTTCTGCTCTAGCCAAGAGGAGTAGTTGCCCTCATACGGAATGCCGCGTCCACGGTCCAATTCCAAAATCCACCCTGCGGCGTTGTCTAGGAAGTAACGGTCGTGGGTAATCGCAACCACGGTACCTGGGTACTCTTGCAGGAAGCGCTCGATCCAGGCAATGGACTCAGCATCCAAG
>SLCQ01000128.1 GCA_007125745.1 Nitrincola sp. | reverse complement strand
CACCCTTTGATCAGTTGCCATGCCGGTTCAAGACTGGTGCGTGACCCGAGCGTGTAACGTTGTGCGTCCGTTTGACCGGGTACGAAACAGGTGAGTTGTAAAAAAGTGCTTTGGAAGTCAACTAATACCGCAGGTTTTTTAACCAGGCAATAGGGATGGTCGCGTCTGAAAAAATGCATCCAGTCCGCTTTGCATTCCAGAGAGTCGAGTAAGCTAATGATCATTATCTTATTGTAACCTAGCTTGACCAGCATGGCTCCATTTTTGTCCTGCTTAGATCTACAGGTTATACTAGCGCCACTGGTACCAAGGAGAGCATCATGATTAAACGTTTATCAACCCTGGCAACACTCGGCGCTTTGGCCTTAAGTTTTTCATCTCAATCGATGGCTGAATCTCAATCGGTGTTTTCGCAAGGTGGTGAGCTATTGGTGCAAACGTCCTTTTATACCACGCATTGGAGTAATGATCCTGATCACCATGAAAGGCAAAATCTCATTAATCTGGAATGGACGTTCGCGGAAAAAGATAATGATACAATTCAACGACCCTCTGGTAGTGATTGGCGAGACGAAATACGTTGGTTAGTGGGTGGTGCAACCTTTAAAAACTCGTTTAATCAGCAAAGCACCTATTTATATGCCGGTGGTCGCTACGATTACTATGAAACAGCCTCTACGCGTGCCTATGCAAAGTTAACCGCAGGTTTGCTACACGGTTACCGTGGCGAGTATCGCGATAAAATTCCATTTAATCGCTATGGTGTCGCTCCTGCAATCTTACCGGCCTTTGGGGTGGAGTATCATCGTGTTAATTTAGAAATGATCCCCTTTGGTACGGCGGGTGTCATGTTCAATATCGGTTATGTTTTCCGTTAGTTAACCTTGGATAAAGAGATAAGATATGTTGGATAACGGCTTTCCACTGGATCAGCACCCCTTACGTAACTCGCTTTATGATGAGTTACATTCACGTCCATTTCAGGTAATACCTTGTCCAGCGCGAATCACCCATCTTGCTTTGCTCACCACACCCGAGCAAAGCCGCGAGCAATTTCAACATCTATGTGAACTCCATCGACTACTAGGCTTTCCAGAGCCTGCGGAACAAGTGCGCTGTTACGAGAAAGATTTCGGCCACTTTCGTATTCGTCGAGAACAGCATATGGAATTTGCATCCTATACCTTTATCAACTTGGCATCGCAGGATGATCAGTCATTCTTCACAACAACGGGTATTTCACCTTTGCCTGAAGGCTGGTTAGCGAAACTAACGGGCCAGGTTGTGGCCGCCTTTCATCTGCAATTAGAAGCATCCGATACAACGTCAGAAGCCGATATTAAAACCATCCGTCCTGCCTTTGAGGGGATGCGACTGGTTGGCAGTTGTCCACAAAACGGGAGTGCTCGTGTGTGGGGATCTTTTAGAATGCACAGTGATGGTTATGGACGATTCTTAGTCTTAAACCATCGCATGTCAAACAGTCAGTTAGGGCGATTAACACAGCGTTTATTAGAAATCGAAACCTATCGCTTGATGTCGTTACTGGCGGTGAGTTTAGCGCGTGAAATTGCGCCAGAGCTAACGCATATGGATCAGCAACTGGCACGCATCACACAAGACCTTGCTGATCATAACCATGTTGATGAAAAAGCAATTTTATCTGAACTCACCGATATGGCGGCAAAAATTGAAGCCTTCAGAGCAAAATCGACTTTCCGTTTTTCCGCAACACGCGCGTATCACCGCTTAGTGCTGACACGGCTGGAAGAGTTACGTGAAGATGAAGTTTCCGGTCACCTCACCATTCGGGAATTTATGACTCGACGTTTAACGCCTGCGGTGAAAACCTGTGAATCGGTTGCAGATCGGTTAGAAGATATTTCACGTCGTGTTGATCGTGCGTCTGATATGATGCGAACACGGGTGGAGTTGTCTATTCAAAACCAAAACCAAAATCTGCTGACGTCAATGGATAAGCGCTCTCAAGTACAATTAATGATGCAACATACGGTAGAGGGCTTGTCAGTTGTGGCTATCAGTTATTACTTGGTTGGATTACTCAAATATCTGATAGATGCCGTTTATAACTTCGGCATACCTTTTGATAAATCCATCGTGACCGGTGCAATGATTCCGCTCGTTGTATTCCTCGTGTGGTTTAGCGTGAGACGTATACACCACCATTTTATGAAATTAGCAGAAAAGAAACAGAACCTATCATGAATGTTGCTGAAAGATTAGAAACGCTCGTTCGCGCTGGGTTAAGCGTAGAGATGCTTAACTTAGAAAATGAAAGCCATATGCATTCAGGCCCCGCGACTGAAAGCCACTTTAAGCTTGCCGTGGTCAGTCCTGACTTTGAAGGGCAGGCAAAGGTGCGACGCCATCAACAGGTGTATGGATTGGTGGCAGAGTTGATGCAAAATCCAATTCATGCACTGGCGCTTCATCTGTACACACCGGCTGAGTGGCAAGCACAGCAAGGGCAAATTCCTGCATCACCTAACTGTAAAGGTGGTGGGAAGTAACCCCAAGGCCTCTCAAACAGCCTCTCTAAATAAAGCCCGCTGAGCGGGCTTTATTTATCAGCGTGTCACTTTCTTGAATAAGTCAAAATACTCTGGAAACGTCTTGCGTGTACAGCCGGGGTCATTGATGGTGATCGGTGCCTTGCCAAAGGCGGCTAATGAAAAGCACATCGCCATACGGTGATCATCATAGGTGTCAATGCTTGCCGCAGTGAGTTCTGTTGGTGGTGTGATTTCAATGTAGTCGTCACCTTCAATGACGCGAGCACCTACTTTGCGAAGCTCAGTCGCCATGGCACTCAAGCGGTCGGTTTCCTTAACTCGCCAATTGTAAATATTGCGAATAGCGGTGGTGCCTTCGGCGAAGAGTGCAGTGGTGGCAATTGTCATGGCCGCATCTGGAATCGCATTCAGGTCTAGGTCGACGGCATGTAGCGCATCGCCACGTGTCACCTCAATCCAAGTAGGCCCATAGGTGATGTTTGCTCCCATTTTTCCAAGCACTTCAGCAAAGGCTTTATCACCCTGAACACTGTCTGATCCCACACCGTAAACTCGGACGGTTCCACCAGCAATAGCGGCGGCGGCAAGAAAATAGGATGCAGATGAGGCATCACCTTCAACCATGACTTCACCGGGTGACTGGTAATGCTGGTTTCCTTTGATAACAAAACGCGTATAATTCTCATTCTCGACATGGATGCCAAACAGTTTCATACTGTGTAGCGTAATATCGATATAAGGCTTGGACACCAGTTCACCCTCAACATCGATAATCAAATCATCTTGCGCTAAGGGCGCGGCCATCAGCAATGCCGTCAGAAACTGGCTGGAGATGTTGCCGCGAATACTGACAGTTCCCCCTTTCAGGCCTTTGGCATGAAGGGTTAAAGGTGGGTAGCCATGCTCTTTTAAATAAGTGACTTGAGCGCCTAAAGGAATCAGTGCATCAACTAGGTCACGAATGGGACGTTCAGACATGCGCGGCTCACCTGTTAAGGTAAATTCCCCGTCACCTAAACACAGTGCCGCACACAAAGGACGCATAGCGGTTCCGGCGTTACCTAAGAAGAGTTCCAGGGGCTGATCTGCAGAAAAGGGTTTCCCCGTACCTTGAATCGTGCAACGCTTTCTATCGTCAGAGAGCTGATACTGAACACCCAGTTTTTGCAGGGCATTCAACATATGTTTGACATCATCACTGTCCAGTAAGTTGGTGATGCGTGTTTCACCTTTAGCTAAGGCGGCCAGTAATAGCAATCGGTTGGATAGGCTTTTAGAGCCTGGAAGTTGAACTTCGCCTTCAGCATGGCAAAGAGGATTGAGTGTCAAACTGTCCATGGTGATGATCTATTTCTTCTGTTGGAATAAGAATTTGGAAGCGCATAAACTACCATTATTTACCCTAAGGAGCGAGGATTTAGAGCGCTTAGGATGGGATCAAGGAGTCCGCTTTGTCATTTGAGCCCCAAAATGAACGACAACAACCTTTTACCTGGCACGCTATCTGGCGTGTTGCACTCCAGCACCGTAAAGAGCTGGTTATCGCTAATATAGTCGCGCTGTTGGCCGCTGTTGCGGCGGTTCCTGTTCCACTTCTGATGCCACTGTTGGTCGATGAGGTCTTACTAGATCAACCCGGCGCGATTGTGGCGATGGTCAATCAGCTTTTTCCAGAGTCTTGGCGTGGCCCTGCGCTGTATATTTTTTCGGTGTTTGCATTAACCATTTTACTGCGTGTTATCGCCATTGTGCTGAATGTTTGGCAAGCACGTCAGTTTACGATTATATCGAAAGATTTAATTTTCAAAATACGATCATCCTTGCTGTCACACCTGCAACGCATATCGATGGCTGAATATGAAACCCTAGGCAGTGGTCGCGTTGCGTCTCATTTTGTCACTGACCTGGATACGGTCGATCGGTTTGTGGGAAGCTCGATCAGTCGTTTACTGGTGGCGGTCTTGTCGATTATCGGTACGGCAGTCATTTTGTTGTGGATGCACTGGCAACTGGCGTTATTTATTCTGTTTTTAAACCCCTTTGTCATTTGGTTAACCATGATTATTGGTAAACGGGTGAAGGATCTAAAGAAACAAGAAAACCTCTCTTACGAAGTGTTCCAAGGTGCCTTGACTGAAACACTGGATGCCATTCAACAGATACGCGCGACCAATCGTGAACGGCATTATTTGATGCGATTGGTCGACAGTGCACGAGAAGTGCGAAATCATTCGAGTCGCTTTGAATGGCAATCAGATGCGGCGAATCGTTTCAGCTTCTTGGTTTTTTTAATTGGATTTGATCTGTTTCGGTCTATCGCCATGATGATGGTACTTTTTTCAGACCTGACAGTAGGTCAGATGATGGCCGTTTTTGGTTATCTGTGGTTTATGATGGGGCCAGTGCAAGAGATTTTGGGTATCCAATATGCATGGTTTGGTGCTAAGGCGGCCTTAGCACGCGTTAACCGGTTGATCGCTCTCAATGAAGAACCACGTTATCCAGCGAACAAAGACCCCTTTATAGATAAGCAAGCGGTTGCTGTTGATGTGGATAATGTGCACTTTAGCTATGCAGAAGGTCAGGACGTTCTGCGTGGTATTTCACTACATATCAATGCAGGTGAAAAAGTAGCGCTGGTGGGTGCCAGTGGTGGTGGTAAATCCACCTTGATTCAAGTGATTTTAGGTCTTTATCCGGCCGAACAAGGCGACGTGCGTTTTAATGGCGTTTCAGTAAAAGAGATAGGTTATTCACGAGTCAGGGAAAAGGTTGCCACTGTACTTCAGCAACCCGCACTGTTTAACGGCAGTGTACGTGACAACTTATTGATGGGTAATGAATACACGGATGACCAGTGCTGGTCTGCTTTAAAAGTGGCCCAGTTAGATGAGTTTGTCAGCAAGGAACTACCTGATCAATTAGATACCTTGGTGGGTCGTCAAGGCGTGCGTTTATCCGGTGGACAACGACAACGTTTAGCCATTGCACGTATGGTGCTGAGTGATCCCGCGGTCGTGATTTTAGATGAAGCAACCTCCGCATTAGATACGGCGACAGAAGCAAAGTTACATCAGGCGATGCAAACCTTTTTACAAGGACGCACCACCTTAATCGTTGCGCATCGCTTGAGTGCAGTAAAGCAAGCCGACAAAGTGTATGTGTTTGAAGAGGGACAAATCGCTGAACAGGGAAGTCATGATGACTTGCTGGAAGAAAAAGGGCTTTATCACCGCCTGTATGGTGAACTACAAAATGTTTAAAAATGGCATCTGCTAAGATTCAGTTAAGTTAAGAGTGACTATACTAAGGATATTAAGTGGGTATAGTCTCATAAATATTAGGAGAACATTATGATGAAGAAAACCGCAGTTGCCCTGACATGTTTGCTGACGGGTGCGGTACTGACGGGTTGTGCCCAGTCGACATTAACGGGTACCAGTTACAGTCGAGGCGAAGCACGCCAAGCACAAAGCGTTCAGACAGGGCGTGTCGAATCTGTTGTGCCCATCGTGATTGAGGGGCGCACGGACGGTGTTGTTGGTGCGGGAACTGGTGCTGTGGTCGGTGGTATAGCCGGTCATCAAGTGGGTGGTGGCAGTGGTCGTCAGCTAGCAACCGTTCTAGGTGCCGTTGCCGGTGGTATTGCTGGTCAGCGCGTTGAAGAAGCAACCAGTCGTCGTCAAGGGGTAGAGATTACCGTTCGTCTTGATAATGGGTCGGTGGTGTCTGTCGTTCAAGAGGTGGATCAAAATCAGGTCTTCAGTCCTGGTGATCGTGTCAGAATCTTAGGACAAGGTGCCACCAAACGCGTCACTTTCTAGGCCTAGCATCATTAAAACCAAAAAGTGCCCGCATTTGCGGGCACTTTTGTAATGAATCTAATGCTTTTAAAACACACATTATTTATCAGGGGCGTGATAGTAGAGATATAAATCTACCAGTAACTCGGGAATTTGCTCTGCCATTTCTTCGCTAAGGGCACGATCTTGACGAATTTCAACAATTTCAGGGTCATCAAACAACTCAGAGGCTACCATGATAGGGAGCAGAAGGCCGGCAACCGTTTCCTCATCATCACCAAACCATGCCTCTTCACGCATAAAAACACCTTCCATGAAAGACTGAGCCCAGATAGAGAGTTCAGGTTCGTCTTCATCTTCATCCGTATCTAACGTGAGTTCGCAAGGTAGTAATGTCTCTTGATCGTTATAGAGATCTTGACCAATCGTAAAGTGAAGTTTTCGGAGCAGTCCAGTGATCACCTCTTTCTGTTCAGAAGATTCCCACTGAGGTTCTGAATCAAACAGCAGAGTCAGCCATTCTTCCTCAGGAACCTTCACTGGGCTGATATTCAGCGCACAGAGGAGTCCATGTGTGCCGATCAGATCCAACGAATCTTCCGAAACGGCTGATGAGAAAAGAAAGGCTTCTAGCTGATCAAGTTCAGCTTCAGTTATCAAACCAGTGGCAGTCATTAGTATCATCCCCTTTATCTTATCAGGCTATTGTAACCCGTAAGACACACTTCTGATATGTTTTTAAAGTCCTAAAAATTCAAAAGGTTCTGACTCAACAAAAAATTGGCTGGCCTCACCGGCATAGATCTGCTCTTCAGATAACGCCAGCTTTTTCACAGGTGCATCTGCACTGAAATCAAGCTGATTAAAGTCGACCCAAATGGCGTTAGGTGTTAAGACGTTTTCATAGTAATAGGTCAGATTTTTCTGATCAGCCACAACTCTCCAACGAGTACTGGACAGATGAGGTTGCTGCTCATCAGAAATCCCATAAGGAACAGACACATTGCGCACAACGCTCATCACACTGGCCGCCGCAATTTGAGGATCACTGGTCTGAGGGATGCGGTTGATGTAGTAGGAGGCACGAACAAAACGATCTTGTGCACGATTGCTACCCGGTAAAAACATAGTGCCGGGTATGGATTCCCAATAACCGGTAATTGCACGTTGCTGTTGATAAGGAGGATCGTTGGTCATCACTTGGTAGTCACGGCTATGGTGAATGACCAATTTTCCCTCAATGTACTCCAGAATGGCACTGTCACCAGTGCTGTCAGACATAGACAAGTGAACCGTAGTATATTTATCTGTTCCTGGAATGTAATCAGAGACTACCACAAAGCTTTCTTGCTCAAAAAATGCCACTGCTTCAGCCACGGTAGCAAAGTTATCCAGTGCATACTGAGCCCACAAAGAAACCGAAATACCGGGTTGATCACCATCCACCTCAAAATCAGGGTATTCGGTTTCTACCAGCCAGAGCAGATTGGCTACAAGCCCTTTTTCATTCATACCATCGGTCGTGGCAAAGTCCCAAGAGGTCGTAATAAGACTGCCATACTGTGAAGTCCACTCAACGGAGTTTTCGCCCACCATACCATGTCGTTCCATACCCTGTGGAAACGACCAAATATTTGCCGGGATATCTATCCCAAAATCCATGCTTCTGCCGGTTAGAACCATATCATCAGGGCCTAAGTAAACCATGCGCGTACAGGCGTGTGATTGACTGGCGAGAACAACCGATGCGGCGAAGACACCAGATAGAAGTGCGTTGGAAAGCTTTTTCATAAGAACCTCGAGTATAAATTTAAGCCTAAGGTATTGAGACTATGGTTAAATATACGATAAAGATGACGATATGTATGGCCCCTTGCAGAATCGTTGTTCTTCCCATCGCTAGGGTGATGGTGGCGACAAATAATGACAATAACAATAGCACAATATGCTCGCCAGCCAGCCCAAGTGCTAAAGGTTTATCTAAAAAGAGCGTTAGCATGGCCACAGTGGGAATGGTTAAACAGATACTGGCTAATGCAGATCCCAGTGCTAGATTAATACTGGTTTGTAAACGATTATTCAATGCCGCTCTGATGGCAGCAGTACCTTCCGGTAATAACACCATAATAGCGATCACCACTCCCACCATGGCAATGGGTAAACCTGCGTTATTGATGGTTAACTCGATCATTGGTGAAAGTGATTCAGCCAATAAAATCACCGCGATGAGAGTGATAGGAAGCAAGACACACGCAGTGATAAAACCACGCTTAGTAGGCGGTTCGTGGTGCGTTTCTTCTGCAATGATATCGGTAAAATCATCACGGTGGCTGATCATTTGCACCATTAAAAAGATGACGTAAAGCACAATAGACACCAGTGCAACCATAATCAGCTGAGGGGGTGAATAAATTGGGCCTGGTATGGCTATCGTAAAATCAGGTAACACGAGTGTTAACACAGCAATAGTTGCTAGAGTAGAAAGGGCAGCCGTTGCACCGGGTGCTTTAAATTCTTGTTTATGAAATTTCAACCCGCCGACTAATAGCGCAAAGCCTATAATTCCATTTAAGACAATCATAATGGTCGCGAAAACCGTATCGCGAGCAATGGTGACCACTTCATCAGTTGAGTTAAGCAGTACAGCCAGAATAATGGCGACCTCGACAATGGTTACTGAAATAGCTAAAACAAACGAACCATAGGGATTACCAATTTTTAACGCGATGGTTTCAGCATGATGAACGGAGGCAAAGACATTCACGAGCAATAAAGCGAGTAAAGGTAAACCTAACCAAAGCATGATTGAGGAGGGTACAAAGTGTAGGGCCAAGGCTACAGCAACCGATAAAATTGGGAAGATAATTGTCCAAATCGGATAGTCGTAACCGAGACCTATGAAAGTCTTATCGTTGACGGTTTTTCGCTCCATTGCGGAATACCTATACCTTTAAAAATGATAATCGATACCCAGTACCAGCCCGCCTAACTTAATGTCGATATCATAAGTACCTTTGCCACCGATCATTAGGTCAGCCCATCGCTTTGAGCGTTTGTCTTCAATAGCAAAAGGATCGATGGTGATATCCGTTTTGACATACCAACCGCGCACACCCAGCATTAAATCAGCATAGCTGGTAGGCGTTTCTGAGATGCGGTACTGACCCGCCAGCATCAGGGTGGCTAGATCCATTTTTAAATTGGCGTCCACAGTTAAGGGGCCGCGTGTCGCGGAAGCGCCATCCTTCATCTGAACATACATACCGTCCAGAAGCAGGCCAAAGTCTCCCTTTCGCGCTTCCACTAAACCCATAGCGGCAAAGTCAATCGACTTTAAAAGGTTGCTAAAGCTTCTATCAACACTCACGCTGGGCAGATTAGGGTGGGAGGCAGTAGCGTCTAATTTGGTCGTCCAGCCATACAGTGCAACACGCGAAGACCACTCGTTCGAGGCCGTTGCGGAAAGTGAGGATGCCAAGCAACACCCGGCAATAAGCATATGAGTCAAAAACTTAGACATAAAGATTCCTTATTGAAAACTATTAGTGCTTTTGTACCGCAACCTGCACAGCACGACCACTTCTAATGGGCTCAACGGCCAAGAGGTCAACCTAACCATCTACATGATAGCGGTTATGTTCTAAAAAATGTATGAATAAAACATCTATTGAGATCGATGTCAGTTTGCAGTGGTTTAGATCGGTATCTTGCAAGTCGAATTGTCATCCATATTGGGGTAGACTCAGATTTAAACACATGGATTTAAAGGATGTCAGTGTGCAAATTTCCGATCAACAACGATTGTGGTTAATTGAACTATTGGCTTGGTGGGAAGGGCGGGTAAATGCTAGTGACTTATCGAGCGTATTCCATCTGACCCGTCAGTCCGCCAGTAAAAGCATTAACCAATATCTTTCACACAACCCGGATAGCCTTGTTTACAATAGCCATTTAAAAGCCTATCAGCCGACTGATCATTTTATTCCCAGCATCATTACGGATGATGTAACCGAATACCTTGAGTGGTCAACACGGCACACTACCTCTATTCACTCTGAATCAAATCTTCCATTCTCATCAGTAACCCTGCCACCCCGTCATATCTCTCCACTCATTGTACGTAAATTAGTGCAGGCGATACGTGAACAAACCCTGTTGGAAGTTGACTATGTTTCGCTTTCAAACCCTGACCGTGAAGGCAGAATTATTGCTCCACACAGTTTTGTTAAAACGGGCTTGCGTTGGCACCTAAGGGCTTGGTGTGAAAAGAGCCAAGAATATCGTGATTTTGTCTTAAGCCGTTTTAGAGGAATACCGGATCTAGAAGGTAAATCCTATAAAACCGGTGAAGACGATGCTGCGTGGCATACATTCATTGATGTCATTTTTGCCCCTGATCCACGATTAACACCTGCACAAAAAGCAGTAATTGAAGCCGATTATCAGATGCAAGACGGACAGCTACGCATCAACACACGTGCCTGTTTAGCACAGTATGTAATTCAGGAAATGCAGGTGAACATCAAAATGCTAGACCCAGATCCCAAAGCGCAACAATTAATCCTCGTCAACAAAGATGACATATCTGAGTGGCTTTTTTAGT
>SLCQ01000166.1 GCA_007125745.1 Nitrincola sp. | reverse complement strand
GTTGGGTGGTATAGGGAACAGAAGGACTTTTAAATGGAGTAGAGGAGGGCTTGTGCGACGTTTTGTGTGACAATACGATTGACATCTAAATTTACCTCTCGGTATTAAGATGTAACTAATTGTCTTTAAAAGAAAATTTAAAATAAGTGGTCGGAGTGGAGGGATTCGAACCCCCGACCCTCTGGTCCCAAACCAGATGCGCTACCAAACTGCGCTACACTCCGAATTTTGCCTTGAGATGATCATAATGGCTCCCCGAGCTGGACTCGAACCAGCGACCAATAGATTAACAGTCTACTGCTCTACCAACTGAGCTATCGGGGAATCGCTCAACTCAGGCCGCGTATATTAATGATCGGGCTGTGGTGCGTCAACACTATTGATGAAAAAATTTAAATTTTTTTGTTTTGGTTGTCTGAAGTATAATCTTTGATCAATCAATAAGATGAAACGTCAGTCATCTTAATCAGGGTAACTCAGGACGTGTAAGTAGTTGGGGGATAATGAATGACGCAGATTTTAGGAAAAGATGCGCCGCTTGAAGAGTCTATAGATCGACTGAAGGCTGCCTTGTTAGCTTTGGGTATCGAAATAGAGGAAACACGGTGGTTAAATCCCGTTCCGCACGTCTGGTCCGTTCATATCCATGATCGCAACTGCCCACTTTTTTACACCAGCGGTAAAGGAGCGACACGGGAAGCCGCACTGGTGAGTGCGTTGGGTGAAATGGTGGAACGCTTAAGTACAAACTACTTTTTTTCTGATTACTTTTGGGGATCGGCCATCGCCCAGGGAGAGTTTGTACATTATCCACAAGAACGCTGGTTTCAAGTGAAATCTTCAGAGTGGCCGGAAGGCCTGTTGGATGAGGCAACACGCAATCATTACGACTTACATAATGAAATCCACCCTGAAGCCTTAATTGATATTAATTCGAGTCACTCAGGCCGAGGGATCTGTGCCTTGCCATTTGTCATGCAACGTACGCGTGAAACGGTATGGTTTCCGGTCAATATTATTGGCAATTTATATGACTGTAATGGTATGGCGGCGGGAAATAGTATTTGGGAAGCACGGGTACAGGCGCTGTCTGAAATTTTTGAGCGCCATATAAAAAATACCATCATTTCATCTGGTATTAGTCTACCGTTAATTCCTGAATCAGAAATTGCCAAACATCCCCGTGTGAAAGCCTCCATTAGAGCCTTACGGAATCGAGGTTTCACCATTGAGGTTCGCGATGCATCGTTGGGAGGCAAGTTTCCGCTAGTGAATGTCAATCTGATCAATCCGGATGATGGGGGGTGTTATGCTTCCTTTGGTGCGCATCCTAAGTTTGCTATGGCGCTTGAACGAGCGGTAACGCAAATGTTACAAGGACGTGATCTGGATGATTTAAAAAACTTTCCGATTCCGACACTGGATATAGAAGCGGCCGCTGATCCGGATAATTTACTGACTCACTTTATAGACTCCAGTGGACTGGTTGCTTGGGATATGTTCTCGGCGAAAACAGATTACCCCTATACGCCTTGGAATATTGAAGGGGATACTAAAGCGGAGTTTGAGGAACTGTGCTTTAAAATCCATCGAGTGGATATGGATATCTACATTGCGGACTATGAGCATATGGGAGTCTATACCTGTCGGATTATCGTTCCCGGCATGTCTGAAGTCTACCCTGTCGATAAGTTGATTTGGCGTAATAACAGTGCCGCCATGACCTTACGTCCAGCCTTGCTGGCGTTGAGTGATCTAGACCGTGATGCTTGTGCCGATTTGCTTGATGCCTTAGAGGATGCGCATTTTGATGAAACGCACCTGGTTGCTGAGTTAATTGGCGTAGCACCGGATGAACTGACTGTCTGGTCATGGTTAAAAATAGGTGAGTTAAAAATGCGACTTGCCTTGGCGTCTGGTGACTTATTATTAGGTCGTGAATTGTGTGAATGGGTGCTGGAATTTGCAAATGTTCCTGCAAAAGCGCATAAAGCATACCGTTGCTTACATCAACTTTTGTCAATTGAGTTGGATGAAACGCGAGACTTGCAGGAATTTTTACCGGTATTTGAACGGATTTATGGTGCCGATATGATCCGTATGGTGTCGGGCTTTCTGCAAGGAGAAGGGTTATTTGATGACTTTGGTACGCATAATGAGACCCTTAAAGGGTTTATGACTCATCACAAGATGTTGGAAACCTACGCGAGATTACAACAGGCCAAAGTAGCCTAATGATTCATACAATGATGACAGGGTTCTGCCACGAAAGGTTATGAACCCGGTTAAATTTCCGCTAGAATCTGCCATTGGGTTGTTTGCACCAAAAATCAGGGATCTGCATGCTCTTCAATAAATTACCCGATACAATCTTTCTGCCATTGTCAGGACAAAACCGCCACATTTATCAGGAGGTTTTACTGGAGTTGGCGGATCTTTTTTTTGATGAAGACCTCATCGATCCATTCATACCGAGAGACCTGGTTCGCTCAACCATAGAAAACGCCGTCGTTAGAATGGGTGTCAGACGTTGGGAAGCCGAAGGTGATGAAGATGCTGAGCCGCCGCGATCCAGCGCAGACTATACTAATCGTATCTACCGTCGTTTAGTTGAATGTGGTTGGTTGGAAGAGGAACAGCGTATCTATCGGCAATATGTGTTACTGACGCCTTCAGTCAGTTACATGTTGCGTGCATTGGTATCGATAGCACGGCTGGAAAAACGAAGTTATGGCGGTGCCGTCCTCAATGTTTTAAGCTCCCTTGAAGCGGCCATCAATGATCCGGTTGGTCGTGGAATCACTTTATCTGAAGCGGCACAGACCGCCGCCGAGTTTAGTGCACACTTAACGGATATGTTGCTGGGCTTGCGAGAGATGAAAATCTCCTTATCAGACAGCAAAAATCCGCAAGAAATTGTACGCGGATTTTTTGATCGTTTTGTCGAGCAAATTCTGGTATCGGACTATAAAACGCTGAAAACACGTAACAACCCATTCCGCTATCGTCGCCAAATTATCTCTATGCTTCGTGACTTGCAATTTGACCTGTTAAAGGTTGAGCAACTGTCACAACATTATCAGCTTCAATATGAGTTGGATTATGACAGCGCAGAAGCGATGGTGCATCAGCATATCAACCGCATTATTCGCATCTTTGAATCGGTGGATCAACGCCTGGCCGCAATAGATGACTTCCGCTATCAATTAGAAAAACGTGTTGCTGATACGGTGCGGTATATGGATAAAACCACACCGGGCATGGCGGCGCGTTTATCACGATTGATTGCCGAGCTGGGCCAGCGTAAAGGTAAGCTACCCTTGCCAAAAACCATCGAAGAAGTGGGGTTTATTTCACCCTCGAGTATTCGTTCACCCATGCGTAAGCGTGTTGAGGCGAAGCCTCGAGTCATTACCCGTCAAGAAATTGATCCTAAAGTGCTAGAGTTGCGCCGACTCTTCAAAGAATACAAAGAGCGCCGAGAAGTCAAAATAGACCGCATTGAAGTTTACTTGTCTCGACATTTTGGTGATCGACTGAGTGTCAAAGCAACTGAATTTACGATTGAATCAGTTGAAGATTACATCTGTTTTAGTTACATCCGCCACCTGCAATCGCTGGGTAAAAAAGCCAAGCAGGTGGCCAGTCAGTATCGCATCGAATTTAACGACACCTATGTCTGTGTCGATGATGTGGTAGAGTGCCGTGGTTTTGAAATTCACAGGAATACATCATGCTAGGAGATCTGCAAAAAGCCTTATCCCGTGCCGAAAAATATGAGGCTGAAGACTTTACCCGGGCCGCTAATTTACTGTTAGTCAGTCAATTTATTTATGCCGATCGTCCAGTTCACCGTGACAGCTATTTTTTGATCTCTGCGCATGTTGACTATTTTCGCAACTTATTTGAGGCGATAGGTTGGAGCTTAATATATCAGCCGGATGAAGCCTACATCGGTGTTGTGCCTCAAGGTGACGAGCGGGTGATGAAACTGCGTTTAGATGAATCCTTATTGCTTTTATGTCTCAGACAGCTTTACGAGCAAACCTTGGAAAATTTTGAAATACAAGATGGAAAAGCGTTTATCACCACCGATAGCTTATTGCGTTTGTATGAAAACCTTACGGGTAAAGAGATTCCTAACGAAACACGTTTGAAAGAGATATTATCGCTGTTTTCGCGTCACGGTATAGTGGAGCGAGGTAAAGCGGATGAAACTGATCCCAAAAATATCCCTTTAAAAATAAGCCCTGTGATTCGTCAGGTGGTGGTTGAAGACTACATAGGTCAATTAGAAGCCCTGTGTGATATTGATGGCACGGATGCAGGTGACGACCTAAACGAACAGGAGAATACTGATGAAACAGCTTAACCGTATTGTCCTAGTCAACTGGTACGTATTAGGTGCTATCGAGATACCGATTAAAGGCAATGTTGCGATTGTAGGGCCTAACGGATCGGGTAAATCTTCTCTATTAGATGCCATTCAAACAGTATTGATGGGTGGGCATAAGCGTAACCTAAGCTTTAACGCTTCGGCAGGTGAAAAGTCGGAGCGCTCATTACGCACCTACTGTCTGGGTTTTCTGGATGATTTGGGCAAAAAAGTGAATGCCCGAGAAGACTCTATTACCTACATGGCATTAAGTTTTTTCGATACCGAAACAGCCAAAGAAAGCTGTGTTGGTATTGCGATCAGTGCTTCAACCGCCAGTGCCGATGAAGATATTTTGGGTCGATTTATTTTGCCAGACTTTTCTGTAACTCTGGATGACTTTTCCATCAAACAGGGTGAAGGTCGCCTACCGAAACCCTGGCCTGAAGTGCGCGAAAGCCTGATGAAGCAGTGCCCTGATATGGTACTGGAAAAGCGAGCGAGTCGTTTTGTCAAAGAGATGGTGACTCATCTCAGCCACGATCCACAAATGCCGAATGATGACGAAAAGTTTGTTAAAAACTTTAAGAATGCGCTGAAATTTGTCCCCATTGATAGCCCAACCCGCTTTATTCGTGAGTTTGTTCTGGACGAAAACATTGTTCATGTAGGGGCTTTCCGAAAATCGCTGGATGAATATCGAGCGATGGAACAAAAAACTCAAGAAGTGGCTCAGCGAATTGCTGAACTCGAAAAGGTGCAAGAGCTGTGTCAGGGTATTGCTCGCAATGTTAAAAACTCAGTCGAATATGAATGGGTTGTACACGAAAGCCGTTTTGAACATGCAGATCTAAAAAAAGAGGAAGCCTCAGAAAGGCTAGAAGGCTATACAGAGCAAGAAGAGAGCCTGCAAGCGGAACTTGAGGCCAATAGTGAAGCACTGAACAACCTGCTTCAGGATCTGGCAAATGCGCGTGCTGAGTTAAATAACACTGACTCTGCTCATAAAGTGAATGCCCTAGAATCACGCATCGCCGCTCGCCAGCATGAAGTGTCGGTTGTCCGTGAAAAGATCCAGCAAGTGTATAACCTGATGCGCACAACAGTAGGGTTTTCGGAGCAGTTAGACTTATTGCCTGAAAACTTTCGTCCTGTGGTTCAGCAGTCGGTTCAGCTCTGGCGTTCAGGGGAAAATACCCTGAGTGGCATGTGGCCTGAGTCTCCGGTCGAGGTAGACAATACCCTCGCAAAGCTTAAAGAGATGGTGGACCCGGTTCGTAAAGCGATTGCACGCCGCTATGAAGAGTCTGTGATACGTATCAACGATATTCGCACACAGATTCAAAACCAGAAAAGTGCAGTGGAACAGCTTCAACAGGGGAGAGCTCCTGTTCGTCATGCGACGCGTGAGTTAATTAACTTACTGCAAGAGTACGGTATTGAATCCACGCCTATTTGTGAATTGGTCGATATTACGGATGATAAATGGCGTATTGCTATCGAGTCCTTTTTGGGAGCACGACGCGAAGCGTTGGTGGTGTCTCCTGACCGAGTCAAAGAAGCCATTACACTTTATCGTCGAAAAGGTCGTCATCTCAAAGGATGCCGTATCATCAACACCACCAAAACCGACGAATGGCTCAATCGAGCCAAGCGTGGCACCTTAGTGGAGTATATCGAAACTGACAGCGATCATGCGCAAGCCTATATGAACCGTGCTCTGGGTGGTGTGATGGCGGTGGAAACAGAAAATGAACTACTACGCTATGAACGTGCATTAACCTATGACTGCATGCTTCAAACGGAAGGCTCGACCACATCTATTAATGAATTGAGCCCGATAATGGGGATTCGTCGCCGTGGCGATCAGTTAGCGCAACAGGGTAAACAGGTTGACGACATGATCGCTGAATTTACCACGCTTGGAAAGCAACATGAGACCTTAGAAAAGTTACGTGATGCATTAATTCAGCTGGGTTCTGGTCTGTTGCAAGTCAATGAGCGTGTGTTCGATTTGGCCAATCAGCGTGATCAATTAACCAGTGAAATTGATGGCTACCACCAAGCGATCGTTGATCTGCGTAATCACGATGATTCGGGTATACAACAACGTATTGCGAGCTTGGCTGAAGAGCAAAAAACCACTGAAGCGCGTCAAAAAACCTTGATGGATAAATTGCAAAAAGTCCGTACAGGAATGATCAAAGACAACTCATCTTTAGAGTTTTTAGAGCGTGAATTGTCTGAACATGCTCAATCGCGCTCACGTTGCGAAGAAAGCCCAAACTTTGATGCACAATCTGCGCAAGAGAAACGCGACTATCTTGATGAGAGTTGTGATGGTGAGCTGGAACGTGTGATCTTTGAGGCGGCCAAAAAAGCCCAGAGCGAATTGCAACTGCATGAAAAGAAGAAAAACGGTGTCCGGGATGCTGTTGCTCAATACAAAGCACGCTACCACGGTGGAGGTATGACTCATGGTGGTTTGGATAACATCAGTGCTGAATCAACCCATGAAGATTTAGAAAAATATGTTAATGAAACCGTAACGGCGCTACAGGAATCTGAGCTTGCGCTTTACACTAAAAAAGCAGAGCGAGCACGACTCGAAGCTGAAACCGCTTTCCGTTCAGACTTTGTAGCGCATCTGAATGATCAGATCGACAAAATCAAAGAACTGATTCGAGAGCTGAACAGTCACTTAAAGAATCGTCCGTTCCACAAAGAGATGTATAGCTTTGAAATGATGCCCAACCCAGAACTGAAAGATATTCTGGAATTGGTAGAAGCCTATACGCGCATGGATCAGGCAAATGTTGGCTCACTGTTTGATATTCATCACGACCAGGATTCTGGGCACCGTGATGCCCTAGCAAAGATACATGAAGTGCTTAAAAATGAAGGGGAAAGTAACCTGCTTCAAGATTACCGTAACTTCTACAATTTTGAGTTAGTGGTCAAAGACCTGCAAGGCAACCGCAAAACAACCCTGACCCAGCGTATTAAAACGGGTTCAGGTGGTGAGCATCAGGTACCTTTCTATGTAGCGATGGCCGCGGCTTTGGGTGCAACCTATCGTCTGAAAGAGGGAAGTGACGGAAACGCAGTGGGTGGATTTAGTTTATCGGTTTTTGATGAAGCCTTTAATAAACTGGACTCAGAAAACACTGTCACCTCATTGGGCTTTATGACCGATTTAGGTTTACAAACCATTATTGCCGCTCCCGATGAAAAATACTCACTCTTAAGTTCCTGTATGGACACAATCATCAACGTCTGTCGTGATGGTCGCGTTGTGGATCTTGATGTGGAATTTCCAACGGAGAAGGGTAAAGAGCTGTTAGCTTCAGATCATCCTTATAAGATGATTGACAGAGAGAGCATTGAAGACGAAACAGAAGCGCTCATCTGAGCGCTTCCAATCACTTCATATAATCTAGGAGGGCTTCAAGCCCTTTTTCGTTGCACTCAAACCTCTGCAGATCGACTTCAACACCGGTGCCTGCCAGTGGCGAATTCTGGATAAGGTCCCGCTCTTCTATCCAGTCAGATGGGGCGTTGATCATGACAAAGTCATCTCCCATTACTCTAAAGAGCATAGCATCAGGGCATTGCTCTTGAAGCCATGTGGCAAAGGCTTTGAGTAGATCGTTTCCTGCATGCCAGCCATATTGTTCATTATATTGGGCAAAGTGACGTAACAGCAGAATCTGTAAAGAGTGGAAATGTACCTGCAAACCTCGTTTCAGCATAAACTGTAGATATTCAGCATTGTGCAAGCCGGTTAACTGGTCATTAAAAAAGTAAGCAAAACGCTGTTTCTCGATATCTGAGGAGGGTAGCTGTTCTTCGTGAAGTTTTTCATCAATGGAGATATGTTTAAACACCTCCTGTGCGGCACTGACCACATCGGGATCATAGTGAATACCGGAAAGCGTCTGTAGCTCTTCTAAGGCTTCTGTCACTGTCATGCGCGGTTTATAGATACGGTTGGAAGTCATGGCATCAAACGAGTCAGCAACGGCCATAATTCTTGAGGGTAAAGGAATATCACCATCTTTCAGTCCTTGGGGATAACCGCTTCCGTCAAGGCGTTCATGATGGTGACGCATCAACTCCGCTAGGTCCTGGTACATGTTAATACCGGATAAGGTTTCATAGCCGACAACCACGTGCTGTTTAATTAACTCATATTCAAGCGGTGTTAACTTATCCGGTTTCAGTAACACGGCATCAGGAATAATAATTTTGCCGATATCGTGTAACGTGGACGCTTTAGACAGATTTTCGATCTCTTGATCTGAAAGGTTCATATGACGCGCAAGCATTTCTGAATATTGTGCAACACGGCGGGTATGTCCTGCGGTATAGGTATCGCGCTTTTCAATCATATCGACCAAGGCTTGAATCGTCTCTTCATAATTACTGATACGAGAACTCTCAGCCTGTTCACTTTCTTCACGTCGAATAAAGGCATGCATCGCAAAACCTAAGTCACCCGCCAGTTGATCCAGCATGCTGATCTCATCAGCGTCAAACCCTTCAGGGCGGCTGGTATATACACATAACACACCAATCGGAGCGGAAAATGCGTCAGATCGCAAGGGTAAAAAGATTGCCGATGCACAGGCGAGTTTATCAAGCTTGGCGTTTGATAACTCCTGCTGAGTGAGTTGCAGTAGCTGGTTGCTATTGACTACCCCTTGGATCTCTTTGAGTATTGAGGGTGTTTGCGTTAATACGATTAACTGCTCTGTCGATCCATAGGAACTCACCAGGCGTTCAATACAGTCCCCTTTTTCGGTTTCGCGCTTGGTCGCCACCCAAGCAAATCGATAATCGGGATGTGATACTAGCCGGTCACAGGCTGATTTCAGCATTTCAATCCGATGAGTCGAGGTAATAATGATCTGATTAACATCTGCAACGGTTTGCACGATGCTTCGTAAGTATTGCTCGTGGCTCAGTAAGTTTTCGATTCGATTGGTTCTTTCATTCACCCGTAATTCAAGCTCGGTATTCAGCTCGCTCAGGTTTTGTTGATGCTGTTGTAAACGTCGATTTACCCAGATGAAGTAGGCGATAAAGCTCACACCTAAGACAAAAAACAGAAGTGTCATCAACACATATTGCCAGAGCGTTTTTAAGGTGTCAGGTAACCCTAAAACATCGACTTGATCATAGGGGGGTAGTTGTAATTCACGCAATAGTGCATGAACAGGTTGATAGTTTTGTGGTAACCCCCAACCGGCACCATATGGCGAATGATAAAGCATATAGCTTTCCGGCATGGAAAAAAGTGTGAGTGCTATCTCAAGCGCTAACTCATCAGAGATATGAGCCAGTTTAGCTAAGGGCCACTCTGGGTAGAGTCGGGTGCTGACACGATAGGGGTAATAGCTTAAGTGCCTGTCAGCTATCACGTAAATATCGCGCAGTTGCAGACTTCCTTCGTGTGCCATTTTTTCTAGGGTGCCTGTCCTCACAAAACCTGCATCAACTTCTCCGGCTAAAACCGCTTCGACAACAGCATCGTGCGTATACATGAACGTGAGTGATGAAAACTGGCTGGGTTCTACGCCGCGCTGTTTGATCTCGCGAAGTCCAGTTTGCCAACCTCCAAAAGAGGTTTCTGCAACAGCCCCAATCCGTTGGTTGACCAAGTCGCTGATCCGGGTTACGTCTGTGTTCTGTGCAGTTGAGATAATGACGCCGCCAAAACGGTTTACAGCCACACCCGATTCGTCGCGGACATAGAGTGTAGCGATGGCGCTGGCGTTATAGGTGTTTTCCAGCGTCACAAAAATAGATGAGTTGGCAATAATAAAATCGACATCACGTTGGCGTATGGCTTGATTGATCTCATCAAACCCAAGCGGCACGATCGAAAACTGGTAACTGGGTAGGCTTTGGTTCAAGTAATTTCTCATACCCTGCCAAGCTTCTTCTGCTTTCACATTTCCGCGCAGGCTCAACACGCCGATTTTGATCTCATCCTGTGCATAGCTTGGCGTGCTAAATAAGGAGGCTAAGCAGAAGAGGATGCACCCGCTTATCATCCATAAGCGTGATAAAAATCTGTTTGAAAATGCCTGTTTAGAATGGCTATACATGTGGCCTGTACCTCTGCCATTGGTTTGAAGTGATGCTTTTATATCACGCTTGATCAGCTAACTACAGTATAGATCCGAATCCTTTTAAAACATAATCTTCTTAAAAACTTATTTCGTGGTTACGAAGATGACGTTTGGGTGCCGATTGGATCAAATTCACCGCGATTAAAGGCGTATTTCGGTAGTATCCAGTCACATGATTATCCTGCTTGATCAGCTTCCAATCTTCCTGCTGTGTACTGAGTGATATGATCAAACTGTGAATATTAAAGGTGGCGGCTGGGTTTAAGGATTCCAGCTGAGAAAACTGCTCGTTTCGCAGTTTTAAGGCTAATGTTTCAGGAGAAAAAGTTTCGTTTAACGAAGGTGTAAGAAGGGGTGCAAGCCGACTTTCACGCGCAAAACTTTTGCGGACACTCAGGTCCCTTGGCAGATTAATTAGGTTGTTGTCACGGACATTCGTG
>SLCQ01000234.1 GCA_007125745.1 Nitrincola sp. | reverse complement strand
TGACAGCAGTAGTAGCAGTTACACAAGAGTACTGAGTCGCCCACTGAGTACCGAAAAGTGCTGTACCCCAATCACCAGTCAAACCAACATTTGCCAAACGAGTTGTAAGTGCAGTTTCACCATTAGTTTGGTTTACACCAAACTCATAGTTATAAAGCGCAGTCAAACCATCAACGCCAGTATCAGCAGTACCACGTAGACCGATACGTGATGGAGAGTTACCATCATTATTGATGTCTACCTTTTGACTTTTAAAAGAATCGACTGACATTGTCATCCAGCCGTAAAGCGTTGCATCAGCAGATGCGATAGCAGGAACAGCCAATGCACCAGCTACAGCCATAGCGATAATAGATTTTTTCATTTTAGGTTTTCCCCTTCAACGTTCAACATACTAGTAGTTGCTTTATTTTTTCGAAGAGCATCATCTGTGATGCAACCTCAAAAATACTATAAAAGCAGATTATTGCAAACCTGTGAAGCCTAAAAAGTGACTTTTTTGCTACGGTTAGCATCTGCCAGCTAAAGATTCAGTGCTGTGCTTTTCGAGTTATTGCAAGTGGACCTAACCAAATCAACAACTTAACACGAACTTCTGAATCTATTACCTTAACTTGTTCAATTACAGCACAGGATTTAAACGTTTTGCAAGTTTTTTTGCTAAAAAATCGTTAAGTCACTGCCCGTAAATAAATTGTGGGTAGGATACCACAGCACCGCCACATGACAAGCCTTTTTGGTAGATTTCTCAGCTATATTAGCACACTCATTACGCAAGTGCAGCAAAAAGTTGTTTTAACCGCTTCTCCGATACACTCTGTTGGGTGCCAAGTTGTTGTGCAAACAGTGAAACACGGTATTCCTCTAGTAGCCACCGGAAGCGTCTCAACTCATCGGATACCTGCCCACGCTGTTGCGCATCAGAGCGTTTCTTTAGCCATGCCTGCCAAAAGCTCTGTAGCTGATCTGACCATAAGCACTGTTGTCGCAGGTCACGGGCATATTTTTCCAGACGTATCTCTATGGCATGTAAATAACGTGGATAGTGAGCTAGCCATTCGATGGGCGTTTCGGTCATATAATAAGGTGTAAAAAGATGATCTAACTGCTGTTTAATATCATTCAGCACCGGAACGGCTTGTAAGTTGACCTTACCCTGCAGTTGCTTTTGGATACGATGCAGTGTCTTGTGCTGTTCAAACACCCACGCATCCATTGTCACGGCTTGATCATGTAACCCCGCTTTAACGGATGGCAGTTCCTGTTCAAACGCCTGTTGCGTCAAGGGAAGCTGATCTTTAAGCAGATGCAGTACAGCTGAGAGTAACAATTCATCTTCTAGTTTCTTTACGTCAAACCGTTTTCCGGCCATTAACACTGACTGGGGAAGTTTTTTCAGCTGTTTCCGAGTATAGCGACACTGTTCTGGCATGGATAAAAGGTAGAGTCGAGCTATGCCTCTTGGATTTTGCTCCTGCGCTTCAGCTTGGCGACTGACGACTTGCAGGTCTACATGATTCCCTTTGTCGATGAGTACTGGGTAGGCATCTACTTCTAACCCACCAGCCTGTCTCAACTTAACGCTTGAGGGTAATTGATCAAAGTCCCATGTCGTTAAACCTTTTCGCCCCCAGCTTTGTTTGGGTGATGCCGTTTGCAAAAGGTGTTCTGCTTGCTTAGCAAAGCGCTGATTCAGAATTGCCCAATCTCGCCCCGTCGCCAGCACCTGATCTTTGGGGCCGATTAAACGAAGATTCATTAGATGATGATCATCCAGTTGCACATCTCTAAAGTGCGAAGCATCAACTCGTTGCCCTGTCATTCGAAGCAATTGATGCGCTAAGGCTTCGTAGAGATCACCTTCGGCAAACGCTGCCGCTTCACAAAAGGCTTCTACGTAATTAGGCACCGGAACATAGTGTTTCCGAAGTGACTTAGGCAGACCTCTAAGGATTGCGGTCACCTTTTCTGCCAGCATACCCGGTACTAACCATTCAAGACGTTTTAATGGCAATGAATTTAGTAGCGGCAAAGGTAGCGCGAGTGTCACGCCATCATCTTCTGCACCTGGATCAAAATGGTAACTGAGCGATAATTTCACCCCTTCATGCAACAGGTGATCAGGATAATCATGCTGCGTGACATGAGACGCTGAACGTTGAAGAATATCCTCTTCCTGCATAAACAACGCTTTGGGTTGCTCTTTCTCCACCTGTTTGCGCCAATGTTCAAAACCTTGACCATTGACAAGATGTGTACCATCCAAGTCTTCAAAGCGTTGCTGGTAGAAATCAACCAAGGTGTCTTCATCGACCAGCAGATCACGTCGACGCGTTTTGGCTTCAAGGGTTTCTACACTGGCTAAAAGATCACGATTATGTTGAAAGAAAGGCGCTTTCGTTGTGTACTCACCTTCCACAAGACCACTGCGAATAAATATTTGATGGCTCAGTTGTGGGTCTATTTTTCCATAATGCACTTTACGCTTCGGCACAATAATAAGGCCATAAAGCGTGACTTGTTCAGTAGCGACCACTTGTGCACGTTTTTTTTCCCAATGCGGCTCCATCCAGGTTTTTTTGATCAGATGCGCTGCTGGTGCTTCAATCCACTCAGGTTGAATTTTAGCGACTTGATGCGCAAAGAGTTTGCTGGTCTCCAGCATTTCGGCGGCCATTATCCACTTTGGATTTTTTTTGAACTGCCCTGATCCCGGAAAAATATAAAAGCGACGATTGCGAGCGCCCAGGTATTCGCCCTTCTCTTGCTTGACACCGATATGACTGAGCAAACCAGCCAAGAGTGCTTGATGAATAGAGGGATAGCCTGCTGACTCCTTGTTTTCAGTCATTTTCAGATCACGCACACTCAGATGAAGCTGTCTGTGCAG
>SLCQ01000062.1 GCA_007125745.1 Nitrincola sp. | reverse complement strand
AGTCCGTATTAGAGAGTATTTGTATTGGTCAGCCTTGGAAGGATGACGTGCGCGTCGTGTTATTTGTCCGTCTTAAGCCAGATGTTGTTTTAGACGATGCACTTGAAGCGGAAATTCGTCAAACCATCCGTGCAAACACTACGCCTAGACATGTGCCTGCTGTCATTATTCAGGTGGCTGATATCCCTCGTACCATCAGCGGCAAAATTGTTGAGTTGGCCGTGCGTAAAGTGGTACTAGGTGAAGAGGTTAAAAATAAAGATGCTTTAGCAAACCCTGAAGCGCTTGAGTTATATAAAAATTTGCCTCAATTGAGTCGATGATACGCACTAACATACAACGACCCTAGAACAACAATAATAGGACGAGTAGATGAATAGGATTAAACGTGCATTAGTGACGGGTTCCACTAGCGGTATTGGTTTGGCGATTGCACATCAACTTGCTGTAGCAGGACATGACCTAGTTCTGCATGGGCTTGAATCACAATCAGAAGGGGATGCACTGGCTGAATCGTTTCGCAAACAGCATGGCGTCGATACCCTGTATGTTCATGCTGATGTGAGTCGAGTCGAAAATATTGAACAGATGATGGCAGAAATCGAGCAAAAAGCGGGGCCTGTCACACTCTTGGTAAACAATGCAGGCATTCAGCACACGTCACCGATTGAGTCATTTCCACCCGAGAAGTGGGACAAGATCATTGCAATTAACCTGTCAGCGGCATTTCATACATCACGCTTGGCCATTCCCGCTATGGTTGAACAAGGGTGGGGACGCATTATCAACATTTCGTCTGTCCATGGTCTTGTGGGTTCTGTAAATAAGTCCGCTTACGTCGCCGCTAAACACGGATTAGTGGGCATGACCAAAGTGACCGCACTGGAGCTCGCATCTCAAGGGATTACTGCAAACTGTATTTGCCCTGGCTGGACAGACACACCTTTACTGGTCGAGCAATTTAAAGCCTTTGCGCAACAAAATAACACCAGTTACGAAGAGGCTAAGCAAGGGTTAATTAAAGCTAAGGCTCCTTACCCTGATTTCGTTTCGCCAGCTGACATAGGTCAGTTGGTTGTCTTTTTATGTTCCGACGCGGCAAAAGCCATTACCGGAACCTCAATGCCGATAGATGGAGGTTGGACCGCTCATTAAACCGATTCAATAAAGCAACACGCTGAATAAACCTAATATAAAACTAAGAAAAGGTAAAAAAGCATGAAAAAATCAATTCTTGCAACTGCAGTAACTTTGTCCTTGATCGCTTCCTCTTCTGCCATGGCTGAAGTAGATAATATTCGCTGGCAGGTGCCGATGGCTTTCCCATCAACACTCACTGCTCTGGGCGATACCATGCCTTGGGTTGCTGATCAGCTTCGTTTGGTATCAGGTGGAGCGATTGATATGCGTGTCGCAGAGCCTGGCACGGTCATTCCAGCCTTATCCGTATTTGAAAACGTATCGGAAGGTAATGTTGATGCTGGCTACAGCTGGATGGGTTATGAGCGGGGTATTGTTCCTGCTGCTGCGCTATTTGGCGCGACACCATTTGGCCCAGAATCAGCAGACTTTGTTGCTTGGATGACACATCATGGTGGTCAAGAACTGCTTGAAGAAACCTTCCATCCCTACAATGTCCATCCAGTGCTATGTGGTGTTATCAGCCCTGAAACCGCTGGTTGGTTCCGTGAAGAAGTGCCCACGGTAGAAGATCTGCAAGGTTTACGCTTCCGTGCTGCTGGTGTGGGTGGTGAAATCTTTGCCGAGTTTGGTATGTCGGTTAGCTTGCTACCAGGTGGTGAGTTGTATCAAGCACTGGAAACAGGTGTATTGGATGCAACTGAATTTTCTTTACCAACCGTTGATGAGCAGTTGGGCTTCTATCAAGTTGCTCCCTATCTATACCTGCCTGGTTGGCATCAGCCGACCACTAACCAGTATCTTTATGTCAATCTGGATACTTGGAATGGTTTAACGGATCAAACACGTGCAATCATCGAAACCACCTGCATGGCCGGTAATATGCATGCGCTTGCCAGAGCAGAGGCGTTACAGGGTGCAGCGATGAAACGCTTTGAAGAGCAGGGTACTAACATTCGCACCTACTCTGACGAGCAAATTGCTGCCTTCTATGAAGCAACACAAAATGTGTTTGCGCGTTTGCGTGCTGAAGACGACATGTTTGATGAGGTGCTTGAATCCATGGAAGCTTTCCAGGCTGAGCATCGTGCATGGCGCGAGGTTGGCTACCTACCGCGTGACTGGATGACTCGTATCGGCATTGAGTGATCTCCTCATTTCACGACAATAGATCCGCGCCCAGCTTTGGGCGCGTGATCGCCTTAATACAATAATAACCCTATCCAAAAGGACCTGACTTGATGGTCAACTGGGGAAAGTGCAATGAGCAACGGTGATACAAAAATAGAAATCGATCTTGAGCAGGTTGAAGAATCATCTGCCCGAGGGCATGGACTTGTTTTTCCAAGAACATGGTTATCAGATCGATTAGAGTGGTTCTTAGGTGGACTGGGTTCTCTGGTCAGTTATATCTGGATTGCTCTCGTGCTAATTATTGTTGGCACAGTGGCTATGCGACATTTTGTGGGGGGAAATACGATTGCTATTGAGGAAGCTCAATGGCACCTCTATGCGTTTGGCTTTTTGATCGGTATTGGTTATGCCATCATGCATGATTCGCATGTAAGAGTGGATGTGTTAGCCAGTCACCTTAAGCCCACAACACGGGCCGTTATTGAATTTTTAGGTATCGCATTGATTATTTTGCCAACTGTTTGGTTGGTAGTGACTTATGCGATTCCATTCGTACAAACCTCCTTTATCCGAGCGGAAAGCTCTTCATCACCTGGCGGACTATCGAATCGATGGTT